>CALXCM010000005.1 GCA_944386785.1 uncultured Clostridia bacterium
CTCCTGCTATAATTCCAACAGTCTCTGCTATTTCTTAATACCCTTCTTCTTCGTTTTTATTTATTACTCCAACTGTTTTTTCATATTTAATACTATGATATACATATTCTGTTGCAAACATATTCTTAGTTATTTTATCTTCATATATTCCTCTTTTAGTTTCTTCTACTGCCATTTTTGCAAGCTCCATATGATGTTCTAGTCCTGCCATTGCCATTGCTTTTGTTATTCTATCTACTGTTTTTTGGTCTAGTTTTAAATATTCATAAGAAGCTATTTTTGCCTTTGCAACTAAGTCATCTATCATTTGTTTTATTCTTAACTCTTCTTCTGTCATTTCCATAGAATTTCTCCTTCCTTTTCTTATGTTTTATTAAACCCACTTTATTATATATAGATATTTTTGTCAAGATGAATTTTGTCATTTTTTTATTTATTTTTTGTCTTATTTTGTTTTTTTATTTGCATTTCTTTTTTAATTAAAATATATAATAAAAAAAGCCTAAAGTAATTAGATTTTTTAATTACTTTAGACTTCTTAAATAATTATTATTTATACAAATATTTTTGAGGGTTTACATGCTCTCCATTAATTCTTATTTCAAAATGTAAATGTGGTCCTGTAGAATTTCCAGTAGAACCAACTAAAGCAATTACATCCCCTGCTTTTACTGTTTCTCCTGCACTTACATACATTTTACTAGTATGTGCATACCAAGTTTCTACACCATTTCCATGGTCTACTTTTACTAAATATCCATATGAGCCATTATATTTTGCAAATGTTACTACACCGTCTGAAACAACTTTTATCGGTGTACCTTTTTTTGCTGCAATATCTAACCCAGTATGATCTGAACTTCTTATTCTACTACTTACTCCATATCTTGATGTTATAGTTCCTGTAACTGGTAAGTTTGCTAATTTTATACCATTTACATCTGGCATATTTCTAATTCTTTCTTCTTCAGCCTTTCTTGCAACTTCATCATTAATTGCTGTTACAACTCTATCATTTAAGTTTGTTCTTGCAACTTCTATTTGTGATATTTCAACAGTTTCTTCAGTGTATTTTTCTGAAACTGTTAAATTAATATTATTTTCTCCTATTTCTTTTCCTTTTTGTTCTTTAATTTCATTTATTAATTGTTCTGCTTCTTCAATTGTCGCAACATTTAAAATAACTGATTCATTTAATGCTATTTCATAATATTTATATGTTACAATTGTATTTTTTGCAATCTCTTCAAATACTTTTTCTTCATCTGTATCAATTGTTCTATTTACAAGTTTTAATTCATATTCTGGCTTTATAGTAAATGTTATAGACTCTATTGTTTCATTATTATTTTCTAGATTTTCTTCTATTTTCTCTATTACATTATCTTTATTTTCTATATATCCTATATCTTTACCAGCTATGTTTACCTGATAGATTGGTTTGAATTTTATAAATATTATCGCAAATATAATTCCTAAGGCTATCAAGCATATGTTAAAATACTTGAAAATTTCTTTTGTATAGTATTTGAGCCTTGATTTTAAAATATAACTTCACTCTCCTTTTGCTTTGTTTTTTTAAACGCGACCCTTTTATTATACTATATATTCTGCACAAAATCAAATTATGTATACAATATTCTCCTTAATTTTTGTTTTTTTGGCATAAATTTCTTTCCAAAAATGGTTATTTTTACTACTTTTTCTCTTTTTTACTCGTTTTTTCTTGTTTTTTCTCGCTTTTTTAGAACTTTACTTTTTGAATAAAAATTGTTTAATTTAGTTCTAGTTTATTAACTTATATGTTTTGGATTGAACATTTAGTTTCTGTAAATTTCAACTATAAAATGCTATATTATTAGCGTAAAGAATAGGAAGGTGATTAAAGATGGCCATTGATTATACAGTTATAGGTCAAAGAATTAAACAAGCAAGATTATCAAAAAACTTAACTCAAGAAGATTTAGCAGAAAAAATCGATATTTCTGTTGCTTTTTTAAGTAGAGTAGAAAGAGGTAATTCTCATATAAATTTAAAAAGATTAAACCAAATATGTGGATTACTAGATGTATCTGAAGGATATATTTTAAACGGAGCTTCTAGCAATTCTAATTATTACTTAGATAAAGAATTTGCTGAGTTAATTAAAGGATGTTCTCCTGAAAAGCAAAAACTAATATATAATGTAGCAAAAGCAATTGCTGATTCAGACTTAGGTGATAAAGAAGAAAACATAGATGAAAAAGGAAGATTTTAAAGAGTATTTTTCAATACTCTTTTTTTGTTGCAATTGCAACAGCTAATTTCAAACATTCCTTATATTATAAAAATATATTATTTTAATTGCTTAATTTTTTAAGCTATGTTATTATATTATATGGCAAATTTGTAAATACTATTATTAGAAAATTTTAGGAGGTTTTATATGAAATTCGAACAATGGAAAGATTTTAACAAAGGAGATTGGCAATCAGAAATAAATGTAAGAGATTTCATCCAATTAAACTATACACCTTATGAAGGAGATTCTAGCTTTCTAAAAAGTCCTACTTCAAAAACACAAGAACTATGGGATGAAGTTTTAGATTTATATAAAAAAGAACATGACTCAAAAGGTGGAGTATTAGATATAGATACAGAAACAATATCTACAATTACAGCTCATGATGCTGGATATATTGATAAAGACTTAGAAGATATTGTAGGTCTTCAAACAGACAAGCCTTTGAGAAGAGCTATTATGCCATTTGGTGGTATAAGAATAGTTGAAAAAGCTTGTGAAGCTTATGACAGAAAAGTTGATAGTGAAGTAGAAAATATATTCCACAATTATAGGAAAACACATAATGATGGAGTATTTAGTGTATATACACCAGATATTAGAGCTGCTAGAAGTTCACACTTAATTACAGGACTTCCAGATGGATATGGTCGTGGAAGAATTATAGGAGACTATAGAAGAGTTGCTCTATATGGTATAGATAGCTTAATAGAAGAAAAGAAAAAAGAATTAGATGTATTAAATACAGATGAGTTAACAGAAGATGTAATTCGTTCAAGAGAAGAAACTAGTGAACAAATTAAAGCATTAAACGAATTAAAACAAATGGCTTCTAAATATGGATTTGATATATCAAAACCAGCTGCAAATGCTAAAGAAGCTGTTCAATGGCTATACTTTGGATATTTAGGAGCTATAAAATCACAAGATGGTGCTGCAATGAGTTTAGGTAGAACTTCTACTTTCTTAGATATCTATTTTGAAAGAGACTTAAAAAATGGTGTCTTAACAGAAGAAGAAGCTCAAGAAATTATGGACCATTTTGTTATGAAATTAAGACTTGTTCGTTTCTTAAGAACACCAGAATATAACGAACTATTTAGTGGAGACCCTGTATGGGTAACAGAAAGTATTGGTGGTATGGGAATCGATGGAAGAACTTTAGTTACTAAAAACTCATTTAGATTACTTCATACTTTAGAAAACTTAGGACCAGCACCAGAACCAAATATGACAGTTCTATGGTCTACAAGACTTCCAGAAGGATTTAAAAAATATACAACAGACCTATCAATAAAAACATCATCTATTCAATATGAAAATGATGATTTAATGAGAATTACTTTAGGAGATGACTATGGTATTGCATGTTGTGTATCTCCAATGAAAATAGGAAAACAAATGCAATTCTTTGGTGCAAGAGCAAACCTTGCAAAAACTCTACTTTATGCAATCAATGGTGGTAGAGATGAAGTTTCAGGAAAACAAATAACACCAAAATTTGCACCAATTACTTCAGAATATTTAGATTATGATGAAGTTATGGAAAAATTTGATCAAATGATGGATTATGTAGCAAAAATATATATCAAAGCATTAAATGCAATCCACTATATGCATGATAAATATTGCTATGAAGCAATAGAAATGGCACTTCATGATAGAGAAATTCTTCGTACAATGGCTTGTGGTATAGCAGGATTGTCAGTTGTTGCAGACTCTTTATCTGCTATAAAATATGCTAAAGTAAAAGTAATAAGAGATGAAACAGGACTTGCTGTTGACTACAAAGTTGAAGGAGATTTCCCTAAATTCGGAAATGATGACGAAAGAGTTGACCAAATAGCAGTAGATATTACAAAAACATTTATGAATAAATTAAGAAGACATCAAACTTATAGAAACTCAAAACACACATTATCAATTTTAACAATAACATCAAATGTAGTTTATGGAAAAGCAACAGGAAATACACCAGATGGTAGAAGAGCAGGAGAACCATTTGGACCAGGAGCTAACCCATTACATGGAAGAGATACAAATGGAGCATTAGCAGTTATGAACTCTATTGCAAAACTTCCATTTGATAGTGCAGAAGATGGTATTTCTTATACATTTTCAATTACACCAGGAACTTTAGGAAAAACTGACGATCAAAGAGTTGAAAACTTAACAAATATGCTTGATGGATATTTTAAACAAACAGGTCATCATATTAATGTTAATGTATTTGATAGAAGCCTTTTAGAAGATGCTATGGAACATCCAGAAAATTATCCACAATTAACAATAAGAGTATCTGGATATGCTGTACACTTCACAAAACTAACAAGAGAACAACAATTAGATGTAATTCATAGAACAATACATGAAAGAATTTAGTTTATATGTCCAATTGGGGACAGGTCCAATTGGACATTTTTGTCCTTTTAGGGACACATCTAAAAATTATCTTAACAAATTAAGGAGCAAGAAGATGGAAAATAAAAAAGATTTAAAATATTATGCTAAAGTACATTCGATTGAATCTTTTGGAGCTGTTGATGGTCCAGGAATTAGATTTGTTCTATTCTTGCAAGGTTGCAATCTAGAATGTAAATACTGTCACAATAGAGATACATGGGATATAAATAGTGGAAAATATGAATCTTTAGATGATATTTTTAATAAAATAATTAGATACAAAAACTATATCTGTCCTAATGGAGGAGTTACTGTAACTGGTGGAGAACCTTTGTTACAAGTAAAATTTTTAATCGAATTGTTTAAAAAATTAAAAAAAGAAAATATTCATACTTGTATAGATACTTCAGGTATGGTTGCAATAACAGATGACATAAAAGAACTTTTAAAATATACTGACTTAGTTTTATTAGATATTAAACATATTGATGATAAAAAGTGCAAAGAACTAGTTGGAAGGTCAAATAAATTAGAACTTGAATTTGCAAAATATTTAAGTGATAATAATATTAAAATGTGGATTAGACAAGTAATAGTTCCAGGATTTACTGACGATAAGGAAGATTTATTAAAATTGAAAAGTTTTATTAATTCTCTTCAAACTGTAGAAAAAATAGAGCTTTTACCTTATCATAATATTGGAGAATTCAAATGGAAAAAACTTGGCTTAGATTATCCTTTAGAAGGTATAAGACAAGCAAATGATGAAGATATAAAAAGAGCTAAAGAAATTTTAGGAATAAAATAAGAAGCAAGAAAATTTATCTTGCTTCTTTTTTATGTTTTACATTCCTAATAATTTTAATTCTACATTTTCCATTTTGTATTTTCCATCTACTAATTTGAAATCTACTAAAGTATTTTCTAATGTTTCTTCATTTTGTCTTAAATCAGTTGTAAAGTATAGTTTTATTTGTGGAATTTCCAATTCATTTTTTACAATTTCTTTAAAGCTTTCTGCCATATGTTTTTCATCTTCACATATTAAAATTAGTTGTGGCATTCCTGAAAAGCCTGAATCTCCTGGCACAAAATTTTCATAAAATTCTTTATATAGTTTCATTTTATCTACTAATTTCTTTTGCCATTCTTTTTCTCTTCTTATTACTTCAAATAGAAATTCTATTGATTTTTTATTTTTAGTTAATTTTACAGAGCCACCTGTTGCTTTAAATATTTTTCCTGATACTTTGGCTGTTATTGCTGGTTTTACTATATAACTGTCAAATGCTTTTACTTTTCTTAAATATGCAATTAGTGTTTGGTTTCCTGCTAGTCTTTTTTTAATCATGGCAACAGGTTTTGTGTTATCTGATGGTTGCCATTTACATTCTACTTCTTTAGAAGTTAGCAAGTATTTACCCATTTTTTCTAGACAGTAAATTCTATAAATTCCTTTTCCTTCATCTGAAGTAAAATAATATCTTGTAAGTATTTTAGATTTTACTAATTGCTCTAATTTATTATTTAATTTATCTTGTGATTTAGGGTCAAACCCTTTTATTTCTAGCATTTGATATAGTTGTCTTGATGTAATAAATTCAAATTCATTAACTAAGTCAAGTATTGCAAAATGAATTTCATTAATATGTCCTATGTTTATTTTGTGAACTATTTGGTTCATAGAAACATAGCCATCTTTACCATCAAATGTTTTTATCTCTCCTTCTCTAATTGCAAATGGTGATACTTTTGCTTTAATTTCATTATCATTAACCATTTTTTTATTCCTCCTTTTTGCCTTTTAAACAATTAGCAATTTTACCTTTTTCTTTTCTTTATCTATCTTTTTAATTAACACATCAACTGTTTTTCCGTATTCTAAACCTTCTTCATATTCTGCCATTCCTACAAGATTTGGTGTTAATTCTATAAAAATACCATTTTTATTTTTCTCTGTTTGTCTTACAATTCCTTTTGTTTTCATTCCTTTTTCAAATTTACTTGCATTTTCTTCCCATGTACCTAAGGTTTCTTTATATGATAAAGTTATTCTTCCCGTATCTTCTTCTACATTTTTTACTATTACATCTACTTTTTGTCCTATTTGTAATCTTTCATATGGAGTTTTAATTCTAGCAATTGATAAATCTTCAATATGAGCTAGACCTACTGTTCCTCCATCTAATTTTATAAATGCTCCATAAGGTTTTATATTTTTCACTACACCTTTTACTTTTTCCCCTTGTTTATATTGAAATGTATGCATTTTTGCATTATCTCCTTTTTCTTTTGTTTGATATATTATATATTTATTTTTGTTATTTTTCAAGGCATCTAGCCATTTTTTATTATTTTTTCTACTTCTTTTTTGCTTAAATATCTCCATTTTCCTAAAGGTAAATCTTTTACACCAATATCTGCAATTTTACTTCTATGAAGTGCTAAAACTTTATGTCCAATTTTTTCACACATTTTTCTTACTTGTCTATTTTTTCCTTCATGTATTGTTATTTCTAATCTTGACTCTGATTTTTCTTTATCTGTTTTTAGAATTTTAACTTTTGCAGGTTTTGTTATATATTCTTCTTTATCTTCTATTTTTACACCTTTTCTTAGAGCTTCTACCTCTTCATTTGTAACAATTCCTTTAATTGTTACAGTATATGTTTTATCTATTTCATGTTTTGGGTGTGTAACTTTATATACAAAATCTCCATCATTTGAAAGAATTAATGCTCCTGATGTGTACATATCTAATCTTCCTACTGGAACTATTCTTTCTTTTACTTTTACTAAATCTAAAACTGATTCTCTATTAAACTGATCTTTTGCAGTTGTTACATATCCTATTGGTTTATTTAACAAAATATATACATGTTTTTTATTATTTTCTATTTTTTTATTATTGTATAAAATAATGTCTTTTTTGGGATTTATCTTTATTCCAAGTTTAGTTACAATATTTCCATTTACAGTTATTTTCCCCTGCAAAATCAACTCTTCTGCTTTTCTTCTTGATGCAATTCCACAATCCGCAATATATTTTTGAAGTCTTATTTCTTCTTCCATTTCTCCTCCAAACTTTTGAGAGAATAGGGGACAGTCCTCGTTTCTCTCATTTTTGTCGAATTTTGTCTAATCTAAAATTTAACTTAAGACAAAATTGCTTAAGTCCCTATTTGTCTCATTTATATATTTCTTTAAAATATTCAGGCAATTTAGCTTCTATTTTCATTTCTTTACCTGTTATTGGGTGCTTAAATTCTAAGCTTTTGGCATGTAATGCTTGCCCTTTTATTCCCCATTTATTTTTGCCATTTGAGTAAACTTCGTCTCCTATTATTGGATATCCTATATGTGATAGATGTACTCTTATTTGATGTGTTCTTCCTGTTTCTATATTTATTTCTAATAATGTTACATTATCTTCTGGAAATCTTTTTAGCACTTTAAAATGAGTTATTGCTTCTTTTCCGTCTTTTTCTACCGCCATTTTCTTTCTATCTTTTTTGCTTCTTCCTATTGGCATATTTATTGTTGCATGATTTTCTTTTACAATTCCTCTTACTAATGCTATATATGTTTTTTTAACTTCATGATTCTTTATTTGATTACTTAAAGCTATATGTGCTTTATCATTTTTTGCAGCTACTATAACTCCTGATGTATCTTTATCTAGTCTATGTACTATTCCCGGTCTTATTTCTCCTCCTATCCCTGATAGAGAGTCTTTACAGTGTGCCATTAATGCATTTACTAGTGTGCCATCAGGATTTCCGTTACCAGGATGAACTACCATTCCTTTTGGTTTATTTACAACTATTATGTCATTATCTTCATAAAGTATTTCTAAAGGCAAATCTTGTGCTTTTAGTTCTACTTCTTTTGGCTTTTCTTCTTCTACATCTATTTTATCATTTTCTACTACTTTATATGATGGTTTTACTTTTTTACCATTTAATAATATTTTTTCTTCTTCTATTAACCTTTGTACTGCAACTCTTGATAAATCGTCATCTATCTTTGATATATAACTATCTATTCTTTGTCCTTCATCTTCTTTTTTTACTATATATGTTTTCAATTTTTTCTCCTTTTTCTAAATTCATTTACTGTAAATCCTGCAAATATTGCTGCTACTAAAACCCAGCCAATTAAAACAAACATATCTGCTACATTAAATACTGGTAATTTACTTATTTTTATCCATTCTATTACATATCCGTGTATTAGCCTATCTATTACATTGCTTATTCCACCTGCTAAGATAAAGCTTAAAAATACTCTCATTTTTATATCAACAAATTCATTTTGTGTTGTTAAAAATTTAAATATTACACCTAATATTATTACATTTGTAATTACATACATTACTGTAGAATTTGAACCAATTCCATATGCTGCTTCTATATTTTGTGTTGCACTTAATTCTAATATTCCTTCTATTACTGATATATTACCAATGTTTGTAACAACTATTTTTGATATCTGGTCTATTAAAATTATTATTATTCCAACTACTATTAATATAATATTTGTTCTTTTTAATTTCTTTTTTTCGTCATGCTTTTTTTCTATAATGGATTTTTCTTGGTTTTCCATAGAGCAAAAACCTCCCCTTTTATTTTTTTATTTTTCTTCTGTTTTTATTTTGCTATTTGTTCTATACCACTTATTCTTTCATAGATTGTAAAATAGTCATCTTCATAAATTTGTTTATAATTTTCGTCATTTGTCTTTTTGATAATCATATTCATTTTTGAGTTTTTGTATGTTATTACATGTGTTATGTCATATTTTTCAAATACATCTTCATAAAATGAAGATATTCCAGATGTATTTATAAAGTCCATAAATATATCATCTTTTTTACCACTAAACTCTGGCGAATACAAGTCTGCTCTAGAGTCTATAAATACTGGTATTCCTCTAAATAGCATATAACTTCCATAGTTATATTCGTTATAAAATCTTGCTGTTCCTAAGTCTATATTTTCTAAAATATAGTCACATGCTTGTACTGGATATTGTGTTTCATCAACAAGTGTGTCGTCAAATTTATCTTTTGCAAAATACCAACTAAGTAGTAACACTAAAACTGTCGTTAATATCATTCCTACTTTCCCTGCCATTACTTTTGCTGCATCTTTTATAGTGTTTCCTGTATATATCCTATCTATCTCTAATATTAATCTATTCAAAATAACTGAACACATTATTGCAAACATACTTACTTGTCTTCTAGATGCCAACATTAAATATAATAATCCTGCTAGCATAAACAAATCACTTAATCTTATTTTTGCTTTTGTAAACATTAATATTGCTAAAAATAGAATTAATGTACAAATAATTTCTGTATCATCTGCTAATGTCATTGGTTGATGTTCATTTATGTTTTCTGTGGTATTTCCTTGCATTGTTTTTGATAGGTAAGTATATGGAGTATCTCCAAGAGGTGTTAAAAATCCTGTAAACACACATATTATCATTATTAAAATCAACCATTTTACAGCATCATTTTTTACTATTTTTACTTTATATGGATTTTTAATGTCTTTTGTTCTTCTTATTTTTACTTTGTCTACTTTTTTCTCTATTTTTTCTAATTCTTGTTTTAGTTCTATGCATTTTTCGCTATTCTTATTTGATTTTTCAAGTCTATCTATTTTAGTTTTTAATAGCCATATTTTAAATTTTTTGTAATATACAAATTCTCCTAAAATTGCAATAAAATATTCTGCTATATATGGTAAATATAATACAAAATAGAATGGAAATACTGCTACATGCAAGTTTGCAATTAATATTGGTATTATAATTAAACCAATTGCATATCTTTTCTTTTTTGTTTCTAAAAATCTTTCTATAAAAAATATTGTCCAAGCAAACAAAATAAAAGTGGCTAGTTGTGCTCTTGCTGCAATATATGGCATAAGTAAATACATAGCACCTATTGTTACAAAAAATGAAATAACTTCATTTTTCACAAGTTTTTTGTTAACCCAAAATATTGATATTCCAAGAATTACAGACAAAATACAAGTTGATATATATATACCTGCAAATCCAAATGCTGAATATATAAAATAAGTTATTAAATCATATAGCCAATGCGGATATGTATATGCTAAATCTTCATGCCATGAAAATGGGTCTTGCATATCTATTCCGTATTCTGCAATATGCTCTCCTACTTTTATTGTATAATATGTGTCATTTTGAAATGTTACTGGTGTTATTGCAATACTAAATATTGCAATTAATACAATCATTAAAATTGTTAGTTTTAATGAAATCTTTTTGTTTTCTTTTTCTTTAGGATTTTCAAGTTTAGTTTTCATTTTTATTTTAACTTCCTTTCACCTTTTGTTTTTCAAATTATATCAAAAAAAGTTCTAAAAGACTAGTCTTTTAGAACTTTAATATTAATAATTTTTTATCTTATACAGCTTCTTTAGTTTCTTCTTCTTGTTCTTTTTCGTTATCATTTTCTTCAATAACTTCTAAGCTACCTATTGAAACTTCATAAGCTACTCTTGTTTCTACACTTCCGTCTTCATGTTTTTTCTCATAAGTTCTTGATTGAACTCTTCCTACTACTTTAACTTGTGCTCCTACTTCTAGGTTTTGGCAGAATCTTGCATTTCTTCCCCAAGCAATACAAGGAATGTAGTCTGATTTATTATATGCTCTATTTACAGCAAGTAAAAGGTCTGAAATTTCTCTTCCAAATGGTGTTTGTCTATATATTGGTTTTTTACAGATAAAACCTATTAAAACAACTTCATTTGTTATTTCATCTTTTTTTGCCATTTCATTTTCTTCTTCTTCATCTTTTACTTCTACTACATCTTTTGCAAATACAGTTAGTATTAATCTGTTTTTACCGTTTTCATAACTGTTATATGATCTAAATTGTCCTTTTACTAATAATTTGTTTCCTTCACTTAATGTGTTTTCACCAATTAATCTTTCTGATACTGTAATTGGTATAATGTCTTCGTTTCCACTTAGTCTAGGTATTTCTAGATTAAAGATGTAAAATCTTTCTCCATAAATTTCGTGACTAAATTTTTTCTCCCCTGTAACTTTTCCTACTAATGTTAAGTAGTTGTTTTCTAAATAATTTGTATCCAATTTCTTTTCCTCCCTATTATTTTTTATCAATTGTATCCTTTTGTTACGCTCTAGTTAAACTTACATTTATTATTATACACCATTTTTTTGGTTTTGTCTACATAAAAAGTTAATTTTATTCAAAAAAGTAAGATTTTTCCGCCTGTTTATAGATTATGGTACATATATTTTTTCCAAATTTAGAAAATTTATACATATATTATTTATTAATTTGTGTTCCATTTGAATTAATTATATAATTATCTTGATATATTAATGAGTTAATTGGAACTATATTTAATCCTTTTTGTTTTATATTTTTAATTATCATTTCTAATGAATTTGCTGTATTTTTTGTTCCATTATGCATTAAAATTATGTCTCCATTTTTTATTTTATCTTTTAACCTATCCCACATTTCTTCTCCTGAAAGTCCTGTGTAATCTAATGTATCTAAATTCCACTGTATTGTTTTTAAGTTTTTATCATTTGCTGCTTTTATTACAGTATCATTATATTCTCCATATGGTGCTCTATATATATTTACTTTTTTCTTTGTTATATTTTCTATTTTTTTAGTTGACTCTTCTATTTCTTTTATATTTTCTTCGTAACTTAAATTTGTTACATGTGGATGTGTATTACTATGTGAACCTATTTCATGACCTGCATCTGAGATTTTTTTGACTGCATCTGGAAATTTATCTACCCAATCTCCTACCATAAAAAATGTAGCTTTTACATTTTCTTTTTCCAAAGTTTCTAGAATACTATCTATATCATCAGCATTCCATGCACAATTTATTGTAAGTGATACATTGTTTTCTTTAGTTTCCACATTATATATTGGTAAATTGTTTTCTAAATTTGCAGAAGTAGATATACTTTCTTTATTTCCATACATACTATTTGCTAGAAAAAATAAAAATACTACTGTTACTACTGATACTATATATGCAAATATTTTTTCTTTATTAAATACTAAAAACATTATTTTCCCTCCAAATTAAAGCTATTTAAGTTTATGCAACATTTTAGAAAGTTATTACACAAAAAAAAGACCTTTTAAAAAGGCCTTTTATATTTAAACATTATATGTCATATCTATCATCTAAATATTTATTATAATCATAGTTGTAGTCATAATTTCTATATTCATAATCATGATAAAAATCTTCGAAATTATCATATCCTTCGTCTTTTATTATATCAGTTATTCCTATTACAAATCCTAATGCAAATATTATCATTACAATTAGTAGAGAAAGTATAAATCCTAAAATTCCTGTAACTAAACCACCTATTGCCATTCCTTTACCTTTTGATTTTATTCCTAATGCACCAAAGATTATTGCAAGTATTGCAGATGGTATTGATATATACCAAACTAAGAATAATATTAATGAAATAATTCCAAGTACTAAAGATGCTATGCAAAATCCTTTTCTATCTTTTTTTACTTCTTCTTTATTTCCTTCAGTTTTATTTTCTTGTTCTACTTTTGGCTCTTCATTGTCTGTTACTTTTTCTACTTCTATTATATTGTCTTTATTATTTTCTTCCATAATTTTTCCTCCCTTTACTTATATATTTACATTATACAATATGTTATGTTTTTTTACAATATTAATGTTTTGAAATAATGAAACATTCGACTTTTTTCCACATATAATATAAAAGAAAGGAATGATAATATGGAAATGAATAATAAACCATGTTGCCCAATTTTAGATATAGATGGTGTTATCTCAAAAGGTAAACAATTTGACTTAGATATAACTTTACCAGAAGACAACAGAGATGTAATTTATGGGGTTATAAAAGACTGTTTTAAAGAACCTGTAAAAGATGCTGTTGTTAAATTAGTCGAAGTTGTTTGCGAACACGGAAAAGAAGAAAGAAGACCAATAGGTCATACTTTTACTGACAAAGAAGGAGAATTTGTTTTTGGACCTCTTTGTCCAGATAGAGAATATGCAATTCAAATTTGGGTAAATGATACTAAAAAAGTTAAAATTTGTGCAAAATGTCATCATGAAGGAAAATGCTTAAAAGGCGAAAAACATGATAAATGTGACTGCTTTATAGGTGGCAAGAATGATAAATGTAAAGAAGATTTACCTTGCACAGATGATATTAAATGCAAATAATTTAATTAATTATGTAGTGGACTTTGAGGGGCTTTTCTCTCAAGTCCTTTATGTTTTATAATATTCCTACTTTTTTTGCCATTTGTCTTCCTTTTTTCATCATTTTCTTTTTGTTCATCATTCCTGTACTTTCTGCATACATCATAACTATACCAGTTGTAAGTAATCCACCTATTACCATTCCTTTTACAAATTTCATTTTCATTCACCTCCAAATATGTCTATATTTATTATTTCTTTTTACTATCAGTTTTATACAGCTTTATTATGGAATATATTTCATTTATTGCAACTATTGCTAAAAATATACCAAAAAACTTTTTTAATAGCCCTACATCTATATTTATTGCAATATTTGCTCCTATTATTGCTCCTAATATGCCACATATTGAAATTATTGTAGCTAATTTTAAATCTATATTTTTATTTTTTAAATTTACAATTATTGCAACAATTGAAGTTGGTATAAAAAAAATAAGGTTTGTTGCTTGAGCTATATGTTGTTCTACACCCATTACAAATGAAAGAAGAAATATTAATATTGTTCCTCCTCCCATTCCTGCACCACTTACTATTCCAGATACAATTCCAATTAATATTTCTCCCATTTTTTAACCTTTCTTTTAAGCTATTATCATTTTTATTGATACATAAATTAAAAATACAGTAAATGCTATTTTCATAATTTCGGGTGATACTTTTTTTAGTAATTTTGCACCAATATATCCACCTATTGCTCCACCTATTGCACAGAGAAGTGCTATTTTCCAGTCTATAAAGTTTCCTTTATAATAGAAAAATCCACTTGCAATTACCATTGGTAATATACAAAATACTGATGTTCCTCTTGATTTTGTATCATCTAAATCTAATAAATGAACAAATGCAGGAACAAGTATCATTCCACCACCTGCACCAAATAGTCCGCTAACTAGACCTGCTAAAATTCCAATTAATACTTTTTTTATATTTTTCATAATAAAAAACCTACTTTTTAGTAGGTTTTCCAAAAATTTATTTTTTATTCTTTTTTAAAATCATTTCTTATTTCATCTAAATTTGCTTCTCCATTGTTTGGGTTATAGTATTTTGTTCCTAGCATCTCATCTGGCAAATATTGTTGTTTTACATAGTGATTTGGAAAGTCATGTGGATATAAATATCCTTCGTGATATCCTAAAGCTTTCATTTGCTCTACAGGTGCATTTCTAATATGCATTGGAACTTCTCCTGTATCTTTATTTGCAACATCTTGAAGCGCGTTATTTATTGCCATATAACTTGCATTTGATTTTTTAGAAGTTGCTACATAAATTGCAGCTTCTGATAAAATAATTCTTGCTTCTGGCATTCCAACCATATGTACTGCTTGCATTGCACTTGTTGCTACAACTAATGCATTAGGGTTTGCCATTCCAACATCTTCTGATGCACAAATTACAATTCTTCTTGCTAAAAACATTGGGTCTTCTCCTCCGATTTAATGCTCTTGCTAGGTAAAATACTGCAGCATCTGGGTCAGAACCTCTCATTGATTTTATCATTGCACTAATATTATCATAATGCGAATCTCCGTTTTTATCAAAAATTGCTTTTTTATTTTGTACACTATTTTTTATTACTTCATCTGTTATATGAATATATCCGTCTTTTTCCATATTTGTTGTAAGAACTGCAACTTCTAAACCATTTAATGCTGTTCTTACATCTCCATTACTAATTATTGCAAGTTTTCTTAATGTTTCATCTTCTATTTTTATATTATATTCTCCAAGTCCATCTTTTCTTTCTAAAGCATTTTTTAAAATTCTATAAATATCTTCTTCTGTTAATGGATTTAGTTTAATTACCATAGACCTTGATATTAAAGCTTTATTTACTTCAAAATATGGATTTTCAGTTGTTGCTCCAATTAAAATAATTGTTCCATTTTCTACAAATGGTAAAAGTGCATCTTGTTGAAGTTTATTAAATCTATGAATTTCATCTATAAATAAAATGCTTTTTCCAGCTGGATTTAGCATAAAGTTTTTGGTTTCTTCTATTACTTTTTTTATGTCTGCAACTCCTGATGTAACTGCATTTATTTTATAAAATTTATATTTTGTTGTTTCACTTATTACTCTTGCAAGTGAAGTTTTTCCACATCCTGGAGGGCCAAACAAAATAATACTTGATAATCTATCTGCTTTTATTGTTCTATATAATATTTTATCTTTCCCTAAAACATGTTCTTGACCCACATATTCATCTAATGTTTTAGGTCTTACTCTAAAAGCTAATGGTTCATTACTATTCAATTTATTTTCCCTCCTTTATTTTTTATTTTCTTGATAATAATACTAAACCTTTTTTGATTAAGTCTTCTGTTGATAATTCTTTTTTATCTGAAATCTTTCCAAATGCCATTTCAATTTCTTTTTTAGTATATCCAAGTACTTGAAGTGCTGAAATTGCTTCAGATATTTTATTATCTTCTTCAATTACTGTTTGCATTTTTGTACTTATTTCTAGTTTTCCTGCAGCTTTTGTTAATTCATCTATTTGTTCTTGTTTCTTTATTTTATCCTTTAATTCTAAAATAATTCTCTTAGCTGATTTTGGTCCAATTCCTGGTATTGATGTTAATACTTTTACATCTTCTGAAATAACAGCTAAAGCAAAGTCTGATGGCTCACAAACAGCTAGCATTGTAAGTGCTGTTTTTGCTCCTACTCCACTTACACTGATTAATAGTTCAAACATCCTTAGTTCTTCTTGTTTATTAAATCCAAAAATGCTAATATCATCTTCTCTTACTCTATAGTAAGTATGTACTTTTACTGTATCTCCAATATTTCCTATTTTGTCTATTGAAGTTCCAGACATATTTATTTTGTATCCTAGTCCTCCTACATCTATTACAACATAGTCTGACATCTTTGTTTCTAATGTACCTTTTATATATGCTAACATTTTTCTTCCTTCCTTTTATATATTATAAAAATATGTTGCTTCTAAATCTGCTTCATGTGTTAATAATGCTATTGGATATTTTGTGTAAGTTGCACCTATTGCATTATAGTTTTCTTTAGGTTCTGTATATCCCATATGCCATCTTATTGAATATTTTTCTTCTGGTGTTAATTTCATATATTCTGTAATCATCATTACTGATTTTTCTCCATGTCCATATGGTATTGTGTCATCTACTGTATAATATGGGACTTTTTCCCATACTCCTAAAGCATTTTTTGCATTTCTATAGTCTACTTTATAGAAATTTGTTTTGCAAATATCATGTAATAATCCAATAATTATTATTGATTCTTCTGGGATTTTTACTCCTTTTATATTGTTTTCTACTTTATGTTTTAAAATTTCATATACTTTCATACTGTGTTCTGCTAAGCCACCTTCAAAATTCCCATGAAATCTTGTACTTGCTGGGGCTTTAAAAAAATCTGATTTTTCTAAAAAGTTTATTAAATCTTCTATTCCATCTCTTTTTACTGTTCTTAATAATTCTAAAAATTGTTCTTTCATAAATCCTCCTTAAATTATATCAAAATCTATACTTTTCAAACACCCTTATTATATCGGTCGTATGATAAAAAGTCAATACCTAAAACAAAACAAATTTTTGTATTAATTTTTCTTGAATTATCTCTTAATTTTTTATGAATTCTCTTTTTTTATTATGTTTTTTAATGTATAATCTAGTTAATATTTAAAAATATTTTAGTGTAAAAGAGGTAAATAATGAAAGTTTTAAAAAAGATATTAATTATTTTATTTGTTCTTCTTTTAGTTTCTGGAACTGTTGTAATAATTATTGGATATAGTAATTATATGGGATTAATAAGAGAAGAATCTTTAGCCACAAGAATGGGAGAAATCTCAAAAGATGAACATTTTGTTCCTTTTGAAGAGCTTCCAAAAAACTATGTAAATGCTGTAATTGCTGTAGAAGACCATAGGTTTTATGAGCATGGTGCAATTGATATTATAGGGATTGGTCGTGCTTTATATACGAACTTAAAGAATTTTGAACTTCAAGAAGGCGGAAGTACAATAACTCAGCAAGTTGCTAAAAATGTAATATTAGGACAAGATCAAACTTTGATTAGGAAAATTTCTGAGATTTTTGCAGCTTTTGATTTGGAAAATAATTATTCTAAAGAAGAAATCTTTGCTTTCTATGTAAATTCTGCATATTTTGGCAATGGATATTATGGAATTTATGATGCAAGCATGGGGTACTACAAAAAAGAACCAAAAGATTTAAATTTAGATGAAGCTTCAATGCTAGCAGGCGTTCCTAATGCTCCTTCTGTATATGCTCCTACTGTTAATTTAGATTTGGCAAAACAAAGGCAGCGCCATGTTTTAGATAAAATGGTAGAGTATGGGTATATTACACAAGCTGAAGCTAATATGATAGTATAAGTTTTAAGTATAGCTTAAAAGACATTATAGATTTAATTTCTATAATGTCTTTATTTTAGATTTCTACTATTTTTACTCTTTCCTCATACTGCATAGAATTTTGAATTGTCTGTAGTGTTAATGAATTACTTGGTACATATATTGTAAGCATTTCGTCTGGTTGTAAATTACTTAAAAAACTATTATCTTCAAAGTAATCAATTATTGGTGAATTTATATATATTTCATTTGTATGTATATTAGTAAGTTGAATTGTAACAGATAAATTTTCAACAAAATTGCTGTATGAGAAAATATATTTTGGTAAATCTCCTTTTAAATTATAGCATTCTCTAAAACAACCTTGAAAGTTATTTACCTTTGTATTTTCTTTAAAAATGTTTTCTGGAATTTCACCTGATACACTAGAACCTGCAAAAACAAACCTAAAATTAGTAACCTCTTTACAATTAATAAATAAATCTTCTGGTATTGTGCTCGTTAGTCCTGTTGTATAATTAAATACATTTGCCATAGTTCTTACTTTAGTTGCGTATTTAAATAAATTAGATGGTATTTTACCTGTTAATTTTCCACATTTATAAAATAGTAATCTAAAACTTTCAACTTCATTAAAACTATTTCTAGAAGGAAGAACTATTTCTCCTTCTAAATTAACACAACCTGCAAAATCATAATGTTTTGCTCCTATTACTCCCCATTGTACTAATTTTGTTATTTTTTCTCTGTTTTCTACATTGTCAAGATGCTCAAAACTCCACCCCTCACATAATCCTTTTATCTTTACTGTATATGTTCCCGCTTCTTTATATGTATGTATCCTATCTTCATCATCAAAACTTGTTACTTCTACTACTGTTCCATCACCATAGTCTACTGTAAAATCATAATTAAAATATGTCTCTTTTTCTCCTCTTTCATAATTCTCTTCTTCTTTTTCATAAATTGGTAATATAATTTGATCATTTGCATCTACCGTCCATTCTGTTACAAAATCTTTTAGATAATTATTTTCTGGCAAATCATCATTTTTTATATAGTTACCATCAGTAGATTCTGAAATCTCTTCTAGTTCTTCTAAAGATTCTTTTTCTAATTCTTCAGCCCTTTTTGTCTCTTCTGCTGCTTTTTGTGCATTAGTTAAAATTCCATTTTGTCCGGTAATCATTGCAATTGAGATTCCTGCTAAAATTAATAAAACAATAATTGTAATTACTAGTGATATTAAAGTAATTCCCGATTGTTTATGTTTTTTCATTTGTATTTTCTCCTTTTTTGATTTTATTCTCTTATATTTTTGTATTAGTAGGTTATTTGGATTTTTATAGCGAGTATCCCTCGCTATTCAATTTTAAATTTATCATACAATATTTTTAAAGTCAAGTTTATTGGAGGAATAATTTTGAAAAAGTATGAAAATAAAATCAATGTAATTGGAAATTTAATTAAAGAATATAGAGAAAAAAATAAATTATCAAAAAGTGAGGTTAGTAGAAGATTACAACTTCATGCAGTTTATATTGATAGAACTGAATTAGTTAGAATGGAAGAAGGAAGAATGATTATTAAAGATTTTGAGCTAATTGCTTTATTTAAAGTTTTAGAAATTCCTTTTTCTAAGTTAAAAGACCTTGTTGAATAGTTTTAATTTTATCACTCATGATAATGTTTTTGACAAAATACGACAAAATGAGAGAAACGAGGACTGTCCCCATTCTCTCACATTATTACTTCAATGTTATATATATTTGCACTTTTTTCTAGTTTTATTCCGTTTTCTTTTTCTATTTCTTTTCCGTTTACAAGTATCTTAGTTACTCCTTTATTTTTTCCTTCTGGATTTTTTATTTTTATATTGTATATTGCATTTTCATATCTGTATTTTATCTCATATTCTTTCCAATCTTTTGGGATGCATGGATTGATTTTTATTGTGTTATTTTTTATTTTAAATCCTAAAATATATTCTATTCCTGCCATGTAGTACCAACTTGCAGAACCTGTGTACCATGTCCATCCTCCTCTTCCTGCTAAGTTTCCTGCTCCATATATATCTGCTGGTATTACATATGGCTCTACTTTATATTTATTGCTTGCTTCTTTTGTTCTTGAGTGTTCGATTGGATTTATTATTCTATAATATTCTAGTGCTTTATCTCCAAATCCTAAGATACTTTCTGCAATTATTACCCAGCAAGAGCTATGGGTATATTGTCCTCCATTTTCTCTTACTCCTGGCAAGTATGCTTTTATATAGCCTGGATTTAGTTTTCCTTTTTCAAATGGTGGGTCTAATAGTTTTATTATTCCATTTTCTCTATCTACTAAATGATTTTCTAAGCTTTCCATTGATATATATTTTTTGTCATTATCTCCTGCATTTGAAATAACGCTCCAGCTTTGTGCAATGCTGTCTATTCTACATTCTTCGTTTGCCATACTTCCTAATACATTTCCATCATCCATATATGCTCTTCTAAACCATCTTCCGGTCCCAGCTTTTTAAGTTTAGAGCTTTTTTTAGTTTTATTTTTATTTCTTCATATTTTTTTGCAAGTTCTATTTTTTCTTGGTTTTCAGTTTTTTCTAATATTGGAATAAATCTATTTAATATGTCATAAAGAAAAAATCCAAGCCAGACACTTTCTCCTTTTCCTTTATTTCCAACTGTGCTAAATCCATCATTCCAATCTCCTGACCCTATTTTTGGAAGTCCATTTTCTCCAAATTTTAAGGATTTTTCTATTGCTTTTATACAGTGTTCTAAAATAGGTTCTTTTTCCTTAGTTTCTTCATATTTGTCATATTTTTCATCTACTCCATCTTCTAAAATATTTCCTTTTACATATGGCTCTTCTATATATAATATACTTAAGTCTCCTGTTAATTCAATATATTCTATTACACAATATACAAGCCATAATAAGTCATCTGAAAATCTTGTTCTTATTCCTCGTTTTGTTTCTTCATGCCACCAATGTTCAACATCTCCTTCATAGAATTGATGCCTACTATGCTTTAAAATTTGGTTTTTCAAAATTTGAGGTTCTAAAAATTTAAGTCCTAATGCGTCTTGAAGTTGGTCTCTAAATCCAAATGCTCCTCCTGATTGATAATATCCGCTTCTTCCTATAAGCCTACTTTCTATTATTTGATAAACAAGCCAACCATTTAATAAAATATTATTAGATTCTAGTGGTGTATATACTTGAAGTCTTCCTAATAATTCTTTCCAATATGTTTGAATAGCTTCAAGCTCTTGCCTGCAGTTTTGTATTTTGCTATATTTATATGCAATATTTTTACAATCTATTTCATTTTCTTCCGCCCCTAAAACAATTGATATTTCTTTTTCAGAAAAGCTTTCTATTTCTATATCTATTTGATAAACAATACATGTGTTTTTTCCAAGTCCATTATCTTTATTTAATGCATGTTTTCTTATTCCATCTGGATTAGCTATTCCACCTTTTCCTAAAAAGAAATTTTTATCTCCTGTAAATGATTCAATTTTCTCACTACTTGATACATATATTTTAGTATTTTCTAATTCGTTTTTATATAGGTTTTTAGCAATTATTATATTATTGTTTTTGTCAAAATCTAGTTTTATATATCCATTTGAATTTATTTCATCTTCTCCCATTACTGGTTTTATATAATAGTATAGTTTTAATTTTTTCTTGTTTGGAGTTTCATTTCTTAATGTTAATATTCCAATTTTTGAACTATCATTTTTTGGTACAAATATTTTAAATTCTTGATTTATTCCCATACTTTTATGAATATATTTGCTATATCCAAAACCATATATTACTTGATAATTTTCATTATCTGGTTTTGGGTTTAATCCTAATGACCATGTGTTTTTTGTTTCTTCATCTTTTAAATAAATTATTTCAGAAGGTGTATCTAAAACTGCATCATTTGCCCAAGCAGATACTCTATCTAATCTACTATTTTTATACCAACTATATCCTCCCATATTTTCTGTAACTACTGTTCCGAATTTTTCGTTTGCCATAATATGACTCCAAACGGTTGGAAGCCTATTTTCTCTATTTTGTCTTATTATATATTCTTTTCCATCTTCTCTAAATCCGCCATATTCGTTATAGTATTTTGAGTTTTCCATGTTTTGAGACAAAACTGCCCCGTCCCCATTTGTCTCATTTGTGGTTTCTTCTTCACTTATTTTTTTGTTTTGCTCTAGATATTCTTCTTCCCTTTCTTTTATATTATTTTCTATTCCACCATTTTTTGCTTCTATTAATATGCTAGATACAAATTCTAATGTTAAAATGTCTTTTCTTTCTATTTCTTCTTTTGATAGTACAAATATTCCTGTTTTTTGATTTTTTAGATATCCTAATTGGTTATTTAATATACTTCCTTCTATTTCTTCTTTTAAATAGTTTTCATAACTATATTTTTCTTCATCTATTATTACAAGTTCTGTATAAACTTTTTTTGTTCTTAAATATTCATAAGCTTTTAAAACTTCTTTTATTACATATGAATCGTTTATATCTTTTATTTTTACTAGGATTATTGGAAAGTCTCCTGAAATTCCATACTTCCATAAATCTGATTGTTTATAGTTATCTTCTTTAATATTTTTTACCCATGTGCTTTTTACTGAATTATCAAATATTATATATGACATCATTTTTTGATATATTTCTATTTCTTTTCCTTTTACTCTTAAATATCTATTCTCTGCTTCTACTCTTGCTTTTGAAAGTTCAAATTCTTTTTTTACATTTTCAGATGATAGATATTTTCTTAAGTTTTCTTTTGCTTTTTTGTTATCTTTGTTTGCTGAAATTACAAAGTCTAAAACTTCTTTATCTTTACTTTTTATTTTAATTGTTCTTTTTAATGCAATAATTCCTTCTGTTACAAGTCCCATTTTTTTAGAAAATGGCATAGATTTTTCTATCATTTCTGGAATTTTTAAGTTTCCTCTTCCTATGAATTTTTCTTCATTTATTTCATATTCTAAGTCTGATGTTTGTTTAGAATTTGTAAGCAGATTCGTATAAACATATATTTTTTCTTCTAAGTCACTTCTTGTGTTTCTTGTTGTAACTATACTTTTTGTTTCTTCATCATAGCTAAATTTTAAGAATAAGTTATTAAATGCAGGGTGTGCATAGTCTTGTTCTTTTTTAGATAAAACTGGTTCAAAATATGCTGTCACCTCTAATATTTCATCATTATTTCCTTCGTTTTCTAAGGTAATTCTTCTTATTTCTACTGGTTCGTTTGAAGCAATTGTTGTTTCTACTTTTGTTTTTATATTCCCATTTTTTAATTCTTGTTTGTTTTTATCAGGCATAAAACTAATTTGATAGTTTGTATCTAAATTATTATTAGAATAATTAGTACTCCAAATTTTCTTGTTTTGTATATTTTTAATTGTAATAAATATCCCTTGTGGTTTGTCATTTGTCTTTTTAAATCTATTTATATAGATATCGTTATATTTACTATATCCTTCTCCTTTTTCATTTGTTGCAATTACATAATTTTCACTAGATAATACATTTCCTAAGATTAGTCTTTCGTCAATTTTTGATGTTGTTCTTACTATATAGTCTTCATAGTCTTTATATTTTAATTTTTCTACTTTTTCTTTATTTTCTTTTGTTATTACAAATGTTTCTGGCATTGTTTCTTGAAGCAATATGCTTACAGCTTCTATTTCTGGATTTTCCATAAATCTTTTTTGCAAAATATTTTGATTTACAAAGTTATTTATAGAAAGCAAGATAAGTCCTTGATGATGTGCCATATATGTTTTTACAATACTTGCTTTTTTCCCTTTTTCTACTCTTTCTGGTGTATAGTCTATTGATTCATAAAAGCCAAATTTACCATACATTCCTTCTTTTTCTAGCCTTTTTAGATTATTTATTTCTTCTTTTGGTACATCTGATATTGCAAGTATACTTCCGATAGCTAGATACAACTTGTTCATCTGCTAATCCTCTTTTTAGTCCTAGCCATGGAATTCCAAATGCTTTATATTGATAGTTTCCATGTAAATCTTTTAAATTAAATGCAGCTTCTGATATACCCCAAGGAATATTTAATTCTTTTGCATATTCCATTCCACTTTTTATCATAAATTTGCAGGATTCATCAAGAAGGCTCCCTTTATATCTTGGTATATTTATGTTTGGCATTAAATATTCAAATGATGTTCCAGACCAAGAAATTAGCCCTTTGTATTTCCCTAAAGTAGTTAATGTTCTACTTAAATAATTCCAATGTTTCGCAGGAACATCTTTTTTTGCTATTGCAATTAAGCTTGCTTGTCTTGCTTCTGAAGCCAATAAATCATAATATGAGTCTGTTAGTTTATTTTCTTCTATATTAAATCCTATTGAGAATATCTCTTCATCTTTGTTATATAGTTTTGAAAAGTCTGTATTTTTTATAAGTTCATCTACTTTTTTAACTAATTCTTTATTTTTATCATTCTCTAGCAAAAAACTTTTTACTACATATAAATATCCCACAAAATTCCCACTATCTACTGTTGATATATATCTTGGAATTAGTGGATTTTTTGTTTTTATATCATACCAATTATATAAATGCCCATTCCATTTTTGCAAACTTTCTACACTTTCTATTATATTTTTTATTAATTCTTCTGCCTTTTTTCTTTCTATATATTTTAAGTCATATGCAGAAATTACTGATAAAAGTGATAACCCTATATTTGTTGAGGATGTTCTTTTTATTATTTTTTCTTTTCTATCTTCTTGATAATTATCAGGTATTAAATAGTTAAATTCTTCATTCAAATATTTATTAAAATATTCCCATGTTCTTTTTCCAATTTCTAAAACATATTCTTTTTCTTTATTTGTTATTTTATCTATGCTTTTTTCTTCATTTTTTTCTTTACTTATATACCATAAAATACCTGGCATTATTATCCACAAAATACTAACAATCATCCCAAAAATATTTGTTTTTAATATACCTAAACCTAATGCTACTATACCAAAAAGAAAATTTATCCACATATTATTATAGTAGGAAATAATCGTTGTTTTTGAATTTTTTTCTGCTTCTTCTGAAGTTGTCCATTCAAGTAAATGTTTTTTTGTAATACTCATTCTATATATTGTTTTTATAATTGATTTTAAAAGAGTATATGCTTTATATGGAAGTGCTCCAAATGTTATAACTCCTCTATACAAAGCACCTTTAATTCCTGATATTTTAGGTGTAAATGTTTTTTGCTTTTTTTCTCCTTCTTTTTTAAATATTAATTTATTTAATATTTCTAACAAATATGGAAAAATGCTAACTATTGACAATATTAATATATATGGATATATTTTTTTGTCATATATTAATCCTAAAATAGTTATATATATTATTCCAAGTGTTATAAATATTTCTAGCATGCTTCTTCTTAAATTATCAAATATTTTAAATTTTGATAATAAATTCAAATTTGTTTTTTTACTTAACCATTTTGATATTTGCCAATCTCCTCTTGTCCATCTAGAAAGCCTATTTATATAACTATTATATTTAGTTGGATATCCATCCATCAGTAAAATGTCTGATGATAAACCACATCTTAAATATGACCCTTCTAAAAGGTCATGACTTAAAACTGTATTTTCTGGTATTTTATTTTTTAATATTTTGGAAAACACATGAAGGTCATATATTCCTTTTCCTGTAAATATCCCTTCTTCGAAATTATCTTGATATGTGTCTGATATTGCATTTGAATATGAATCAAATCCTCCTGCACCTGCAAATATTTTTGTAAAGATTGTTTTATAGCTAACATCTAAATCTACTCCTACTCTAGGTTGGATTATTCCATAACCTTGTTCTACTATTTGCTTTTCTTCATTTACTACAGGTTTATTTAAAATATGTGCCATTGCTCCTATAAGTTCAAATGCAGAGTTTAATATTAAATCTGTGTCAGAGTCTAATGTTATTACATATTTTATATTTTTTAAATTATTTCTTAATTCTTTATCTCCTTCTTGAATTTTATTTTCTATTGTGTTTTCTCTAAACGGATTTTTTATATTTCCTAAAATATATTCATTAAACTGTGTAATAAGTCCTCTTTTTCTTTCCCAACCTAAATATAATTCTTCTTTTTCGTTTTTTATTCTTTTTCTATATATAAAATTAAAAAGAGGGATTTTTTCTTTAGCTTCTTTATATTTTTCATTTAATTCATTTACTTTTTTTCTTCCTTCTTTAATTACTTCTAAATCATATTCTTTTTCTTCTTCATTTTCTTCTTTGCAATCTCCAAGTAGTGTAAAATATATATTTTCTGATTTATTAGCTAAATAAAATACTTCTAATTTTTTCATTAAGTTTGCTACTTTTTCTTTAGAGTCTACTATTGTTGGAATTATTACCATTGTCATATTTTCTTTATTTATTTTATTATTTAAATCAAGTTTTGGTATTAATTTTGGCTTTACTATTTTACTTAAAATATATTGAATAAGCTCTATTGCTACTTCTGACATAGGTACTAGATATATTAAAAATAGAGTAAATAAAATATATGGATTTTTAGTTATGCTTTTTGTTAAATATATCATTCCAAGTGATAAAATAACTGTTATTATTAATATTAAGAAAATATATTTTTTTACTTTTTTATTATTTTTTTCTTTTTTATTTTTATATTTTATCACATTATATAGCTCATCTATTCCGTTATCTATTAAGTAATACCCAATATGTGATTCTTTATTTTGAAAATTTTTTGTTTTAGCAAGAGCTAAAACTTTTCTTGCTATATATATTTCTGATATTTTTGTTTTTTTGGCTATTTCTTTTATTTTTGCTCTATAATATTCTTTTGTTTTGTAATCCATTTTTTCGTAAACACCACTTGGGTCTTGTTTTAAAATTTCTTCTACTCCATTTACTTTTTCAAATATTTCCGTAAAATTAATTCTTTGAATCTTTTTTATACTAATTATGCTATTTCCCATTGACACTTTTCTTACTGCTATATCAAAATGTTCTTTTTTTATTACTTCTGATATTGTAGTTCCATTCATTTCTACTATTTCTTCTAATAGTTTTAAATATCTAGAACCTTTTTTCCCATATCTTTTTAATATATATGACATATATTCAATAAATGGATATTTCATGTCTTGCAAATTTTCTTTTCTTATCTTTTTCATATTATTTTCTTTGAAATTTTGCTCTTGTCTATTTTTGTTTTCTACTAATCTTTCAACTATATTTTCAGCTCTGTATTTTTGCATTTGCGAAATATATATTTTTTCTGATATTTCTCTTATATTTTCTATTAAAGCAATTTGCAAAAATATACCTATATTCCATATTTCTTCCATATTTAATGTCTTTTTTTCTTGATAACTTTTTAAGTATTCTTCTAACTCTTCTTTTTCTATTTTATTGTCTGTATATGCTACTATTTCAGATGCCAATACATATATTCTTGCAAATCCTTTATATCCACCATTTGCAATTCCTATTAAATTTTTATATTTTTTTAAAGGTAATTCTTTTTCTATTTGTTTTACTGTTTGTTCTATGATATAGAAATTATCTAAAAGCCATTCTCCTGCAGGATGTATATTAATTTTTAGTTTTAGATGTTCATTTAACAAATTATATACTTCTTTTATTACATTATAGCTTTCTTTTAAATGTGGTATTGGATATGTTGATTTTTCAGATTTTTTTACTATATTATGACTAGATGCTATTTTTTCTAAGTATTTTTTTAATTGTTCTTTATCTAGAACAGTTCCATTTATTTTTAAAATTTTATCTGTTTTCAAAAAAATTCCACTCCTTGCAAAATATGTTTAAACATATTGTTTGCAAAGAGTGGCTATTTTATACACTTAAAGGTTATTATCTATCCATATCTTCTTGTTGTTTATTACTATCTACATCTTTTACTGTTACTAAATATGTACTTAAACTTCCATCTTCATTTAAAGTAATTTCAGTTGCACCCATTTTTTCAATGTTTACCATGTCTTCTTGTAATGCTTTTATAGCTTTTCCTCTATCATAATTTTCATCTGCTTCTCTTACATAAGTATTTACATTAATTCTTGCATCTTCACATTCTTTAAAATAGTCTTTTAAATCTTGTGGTATTTGATCTCCTTGTGCTACTATTTTATCATTTATTATTATTGATGCTTCTGGCCTTGAGCTTGAATAGAAATCACTTTCGCTTAATATAACTCCTTCTGGTTGGATTTTTATATTTTCTATATCTGCATCATATACATTTGATAACTTATTTTTTACTGTATCAAAGTATTGGTCTCTTACTTCTACTATTAAGTCTTGAATTTCTTCGTCTGATAATTTATCAATACCTTCTATTTTTCCTTTTAATTCTTCTATATCTTTTGCTGTATTTTCATCTAATCCTAAAGTTTCTAAAGTATTTTGGTTATTTAATGCTTCTTCTATTGTTACTCCATTATTTTGTTTTTGACTATCTAAAAATGCCTTACATCCTCCAAATACAGCAACCCCTGCAATTCCTACTGCACCTAATGCAAGTAAAAATTTCTTATTTAATTTTCTATTTGGCTTTTTATTACTTAATTTTGTATTTGATTTATATGTTCTTCTTTGTTTTTCTGGTGTTACTCTTTTCTTTCCAAAATTTTGCACTAATAAATGGTCATTTTCTTTATTTGAAAAGTTTGCTATAGATAACTCATCTCTAAATTTTCTTCCTTTATCGTTCATTTTTAATTCCTCCTTTGAATGGTCAGAATACTTCTAACACTTATATTATACCACTTTTGAAGAACAAATGCAAAATTTTGTAAGTTATGTAAACAAAGAGATGGAAAGTTATTTTGCCTAAACAAAATAACTTTTATTTACTTAATTTATTTCATTAAAATATTTATTAATTCCTGTATATATTCCCCATGCTAGTTTTTCTTGGTATTCTTTTGTTTGGAGTTCTTGTTCCTCTTCTGGGTTTGATAAAAATCCACATTCTACAATAGAAATAGGAATTTCTACATTTTTCATTATATATACACTTTCTAATTTTTTTACTTCTCTATTATTTTCTTTTTCAATTGCTTCATTTAAACTTTTTTGCAGATTTTCTGCTAAGCTTTTACTTTTTTCATTTTTAGTATTATAGAAACATTGCCATCCATAATACTGACTTTCTGGAATTTTATTTAAATGTACTGAAACAAATATATCACTAGAACTTTCATTTCCAATTTTCACCCTGTTTTTTATATCTGATATCTTTTTTTCTCTTAAAGTTTTTTTGTCTAAATCATAAATTGAATTTTCATCAGACCTTGTAAGTATTACTGTAGTTCCACTTTGTTCTAACAGTTTTTGAACTTCTAATACTATTTCTAAATTGATTTTTGCTTCTGTTGTCCCATTTTTGCTCTCTGCTCCTTCATCTGGAGAACCATGACCTGCATCTAAAATAACTGTTTTTCCAGATGAAGGCACTGCTGTTACTTCTGATAATTTTTTATTATCAATATTTGTTACTGATGTTTTTATAAAAAAACTTGAGATTCCTATTATCAAACCAAAAATTATTAATACTATTCTCTTCTTACTTAATATAACCATAAAAAACTCCTAATATATATTTTATATAATATTTATATTAGAAGTTTTTGTTTTTATTACTTGACTTGCTTTTATATTTTATCTTTGTTTTTTTCTAAATTTTTCAATTTCTTCTTCTTTTAAGCCTGTAATTTCTTTTATTGTTTTTGTATCATAATTTAAGCTTAAAAGTTTTTTTGCTATATTATTTATTCCGTGTCTTTATTCCGAGTTTTTATTCCGGGTTTTTATTCCTTCTTTTCTACCGTTTCCAAAATCAATTCTTCTTTCTTCTTCTGCTTGTTTTCTCATCATTTCTACTAATGCTAACATATTATCATCTCCTTTTTTTCTTATATTTTTTAATATTTCGTTTATTTTTTCTCTTCCTAACTTTTGAGCATATGCTGTTTCTGCTATGTTTATAATAATAGGTAAATCCTCTTTTTTTATCTTTGGTATTATACTTCTTAAGTAGATATATAGTTCTTCTCTAGTTTCTGCTTTTTCTAATAATAGTAATTGTAATATCAAATTGTTACTTTCTAATAAGTTCTTTTTATTTTCTTCTCTTCCGCTTAACAAGTTGTATTCTCCAAATTCTTGATTTATACCTTTAAATTTTTCTTGTACTTCTTCTATTTTTGTTGCTACTTTCCATTTTTCCTTTCCACTATATATTACTAATGCTATTATTTTTGGATTTGCCTTTCCTTTAGTTTTCTTTTCTACATCTCTTTTTATTTCAAATTTATATTCTAATATTCTGTTTGGCATATTTTTATCAATTTTGCTCTGATGCTCTATTAAAAAATATATTTCTTTGTTTTTTATTTTAAATACTTTATCTGCTTGTTTTCCATTTAATTCTTTTGTTATATATTCTGTCTTATATTCTTCTAGTTCTTCTTTTTTAATTTTATTTTTTCCTTTTAATACAAACTGTCTATTTAATAGTTCTGCTAAAGCTTCTTTGTTTTCTAATACTAGTTTAAATATTTTATCATGTTCTTTATTTATCTTAATTTCTGTATTTGGGCTAACTTTTGTCAAATATTATCCTCTCCTTTAGTATATGTTATTTTAATTTTGTAATCAACATTTATTCTTTAGTAAAATAGCCCCTATATCTTTAATTTTTTATAATTTTCTTTCTTTTTCTCCTTATTTTATATTTTTTTACCTCTACATTGAAATTTTTAGATTAAAAATTTTTGAAAAATTTTTTGAAATTTAAATTAACAATTGTTAAAATATGTATCTACATATTACTTCCATTTTTTACCTTTGTCAATAGTTTAAATAAAATTTTTTTATTTTTTTAACTTCAAAGTTTTTTAAGTACAAAAAAACTTAAACTATATAAATTAGCTTAAGTTTTAAGTTTAAGATTATTTATGTGCTCTTAGCATACATTTATTTTATATGTTTATACCTAGTATGTCAACACCTAGTTGTTAGGATTTTCTTAAAATGTTAATATTCTATAGAGGTGGCAATATGGAAAATTGGGGACATGTCGATTTAAAATTAGATGAATTTATGAAAAAAAATAATATCAGCCGTTCTAGTTTATCTAGAAATGCTGAAATTCACTATAATCAATTATTAAAATATTGTAAAAATGATATGCAAAAAGTAGATTTAAATATTTTGGCTAGAATTTGTAAAACTATTAATTGTGAAATTGGAGAAATATTAAAATATACCCCTCCAGAGGGCAATTAATAGTTTTACTTATTTGTTTTTTATTACTTATATATTTATTTTATATCTATATAATATAGCTTTTCATTATTTTTTAATTTTTCTATATATTTTGCTCCAAACTTTTCATAGTAATTATCTAAGCTTGTTTTTAAATATATTCTTTTTATTTTTCTTTTTTTAGCTTCTTTTAAAATAGCATCATTTAAAATTTTAGAATATCCTTTTTTCCTATATTCTTCTTTCACATACATTGTTGAATACCATGGGGATAGCTCTTTTTTCTCTTCTCCATCTGTTGGAAAAATTGATATAAATCCTACTAATTTATCATTGTCTAGTAAAATTAATTTACAATAATATTTGTTTTTAAATAACTTTTTTATTTTTTCTATTTTGTTATTTACTTTTTCACAAAATTGTTTTTTTGATAAATTTTGTTTTCCCCATTCTTTTTGTGTTAAACTTACTACTTCTTCTAAATATTCTTGTTTTTCTTCAATATTATATATTTTTAACATTTTTCTCCTAAAACTTCTTTTCTTTTTTCTTTTAATAATTTTATTTCTTTTTCTATATCTCCTTCTTGCCAAGTTGAAAATACATAATTTAAATTTTTTTCATTACTTACTTTTTCTATTTCTTCGATTGTAAAATATTTTACTTCTTCTACTTCTTCTTTTTGTAGCAAATATTCTTCTATGTTGTAGTCTACTGTAAAGATATAATTATATGCAAAATGTTTGTTTAAAGTACTTTTCTTTATTTCTACAACTTTTATTTGTTCTTTTGGAATTTCTATTCCTAATTCTTCTTTTACTTCTCTAAATATTGCTTCTTCTGCACTTTCTTTAGTATCTATTTGACCGCCTGTTTTTGCCCATTTACCTGGATTTTTCTTTTTAGTTATTGCTCTTTTTTGTAGTAAAATTTCTCCTTTTTCATTCATTATCCAACATGATGCAACTCTTCTCCATAATCCTTTTTCATAAGCTTCCCATCTATCTTCTACTTCTCCTGTTAAATTATTGTTTTCGTCTACAATATCTACTAGCTCCATTTTGTCCTCCTTTTTACTTATTTTATTAAATTTCATTAAGCAATTTGACAAATATAACTAATATTTTTTAATACTTATCAATTCCTACTCCATTTTTTAAGTAAATTTTTATTTGTCTTATTATATGAGGAATGTTATAGTTTCCTGCAAACTTACTGTTATCTAATAATTCTTCGTTTATTTCTACCCATTCTAGTTTATTTTTTTCTTCTACTAATTTAACCTCATTTTGTAAAATTCCATAATATACTTGTATATTATTTTCATATTTAAAATAATTTATATCCATAAAGTGGTCTAAGTTAATGTCATTTTTACTTATCCCTGTTTCTTCAAATAACTCTCTATATGCTGCCTCATCATTTGTTTCTCCTTCTTCTACTTTTCCTCCAACAAAATTATATAATCCTTTATATGGCTGTTTTGCTCTTATACAAAAAAGTGCTTTGTCCAGATTTTTATTAAATACTACTATCAAATTTAATTTTCTCATTTTTTACTCTCCTATTTTTTCATATCATCATTTATTTTATGTACTGGAAACTTGTTTTCTTTTATTATATCTTTTAAGCATATTGGTAAAATATTATATTCATCTATTTTACTTAAATCTATCCATTGGTATTGTAAATAGTCTTTGCCTTCAATATTTTTTAAAGTATATTCTATTTTTTTATCTTCTTCTTTTTTAAATTCTATTTTGTATAAAAAGAATATTTCATGATATTTTTTTCCGTCCAGTATAAAGAAATTTTCAATTGTTGATACATATTTTTGTATTTCTATGTCTTTTCCAAGTTCTTCTTTTATTTCTCTTTTTATTGTTTTGTCTGATGATTCTCCAAGTTCCACTCTGCCTCCTGGCAAACAGTAGTGATCTGCATTTATGTTTCTATGTGTTAAAATTTTATTATTATGTATTATTAAGCCTGCTGCTCTTATGTTTAGTTTGTAATCATTAATATCTAAACTTAAATCCATGCTTTTCTCCTTTCTAACACAAAAACTCTTAATATAAATTAAGTTTTAATTATATTAAGAGTCTTTAGTTTACACATTTTTTCTTCTATCTATTGCATAACTACTTCCCATAACTGATTTTGCTGCATGTTTTACTTGAGCTCCAACTTCTCCTATTTCTAGTATATTATGAAATCTTCCAGCATCTGCAACTACTACTCCTATTGATAAAGAAGTAAGTGGGAATTGTTCTATTATTCCTTTTCTATTTGCAACTTCTATATATCCTTTTTCTAAGTCTTCTTCTGTGAAAAATGCCCCTATTTTGCTATCAAATTCTGATAAAATATTTTGGCATAATTTTTCACAATTGCCTCCTGGAACTATTGCAACAAAGTCGTCTCCACCAATATGTCCTACAAATGTATTTTCAATTTTATCACTATGAACTGAATTTACTATTGTATCTGCTGTAAATTCTATTATTTGGTCTCCTTTTAAGAATCCATACACATCATTATATGCTTTAAAGTTATCTAAGTCTAGGTATAATACTGAGAAGTCTTCTCCTCTTGTAATTCTTTTCTTTAATTCTGCATGTATTTGTACATTTCCAGGAAGTCCAGTAAGTGGACTCACTCTTCTGTTACTTGCAAGTAACCTACTTAAGTTTTTAACTGTGTAATAGAGATATTCTTCGTCTACTGGTTTTTTTATAAAGTATTCTATAGACTCTTGTAAGATTTTTATTCTATGGTCTTTTGTATTTTTTGATGATACAACTATAACTGGTGTTATTGTGTTATCTTCGTCTTTTCTTATTTTTCTACATAAGTCTACAACATCTCTATCTATTGCATCTTCATTTATTACTATTAATGATGGTATATTTTTTAGTGCAATATCTATTTGTTCTGTTTTTACACTTATAAATTTATATTCTTTGTCATTTTTAAACAGTTCTCTAAATATTACAATTGATGAATCATCATCATCAATGATATATATTTCTTGTACCATTTTTCTCACCTTTTCTTTGATTTTCTACATTCATATTATATACAAAAGGACTTGCTAATTGCAAGCCCTTTTTTTATTTTATTTCTTTTTCTTTTTTATTTCTATTTTTTTATTTAAAATCTCTGTAAATTCTTTTGTATTAATTGCTGGGAAGGCTTTTTTCAAGCGATTTGCATTTTTATATAGTTTTAACATAATTTTATTTCTTCTTTTCTTCAATTCTTCTACTAGATTTTGTATATTTTCTGAAGTTTTAGTTGTACCTTCTCCAACTTCTTTTGCTATATTTTTTAGTTCTTTTAGTTTTTCTTTTATTTCTTTATTTAAGTCTTCTACTTTTTCTAGAGCTGTTTTTATATTTTTAACTTTTATAATACTTGTTATTGCATCTACTAAAACCACTATTATTAATATTATAACAACAAATATTTGAATATTATTATCTACTTTTCCTACTAAATTTTCTATAAATGGATGGATATATTTTGTAAATAGCACACCTAAAATTCCCCATGCTAGTGAGTTTGTAAGGCAAATTCTTCCTTTATAATTAAATTTATGAGTAGAATAATCCCAATATTTTGTTTTAAAAAGTTTTTCTAACATAACTCCAACTAGATATTCCCATAATGTTAATACTATAAATGAAATTAAAAATAGTACTACAGGTGCATTTTTAAAATTACTTAATAGTGTTAGCATTATAATTGCACCTATTCCATATATTGGACAAAATGGTCCTTTTAAAAATCCAGTATTTATTATTTTTTTCTCACATATTGACCTAAATATTGATTCCATTACCCAGCCTAAAAATGAATAGATAATAAAATATGTGAGTATTTCTAAAAATGTATAATTCATTTTTCTCCCCTTATTTTAAAAACCTCCTACTTTTGTAGAAGGTCTTTATTTTTATTATTAATTTTGAAATCTAGCTCCAGCTTCATTTGTTACATCATCTATATTATATGCTTTTACTAGAATTTTATTTTCTCCTTCTTTTATTGGGAATTTATATGAAAATTCCTTAGTATTGTCGTCAAATTCTTGTTTATATCTTTCTTCTTCATTTAAAGTAAATTCTATTCTTCTTAGTCCTTCTTCATCTGTTACTGTTACTAAAAATCCTAGCTCTCCATTTTCTTGGTCTAGTGAAATTTTAATATCTGGTTTTGTTACACCTTTTACTTCTTGCTCTTTTGTTTCTGTTTTGTTATTTATATCTACAACAACTACTGTTAAAGTATGTTGTCCTTTTGGTATTTCTATTGTTTGTTCAAAAGTTGTATTATTTATATCTACTCTTGTTTCTTCTTCTTCATCCCATCTGTATGTCATATATGAAAGCTCTTCTTTTCCTGTTGTTGTGATTTTTAATCCATTTGATTCTATTGCAAATTCAATATTTATATCTCCTTGAATTGTGTAACTTTGTTCATATCTCACTTCTTGACCATTTATATCTTTTGCATAAATGTTTAATGTGTTTGTTCCTGATGGTATTTCTATAGTTTCTTTAACTTGTTTATTTCCATTTGTTTGTATTTGTTTTTCTTCTTCATTATTCCATTTATATGTTACACTTACTAGTTCTCTACTATGACTTACTGTTAATTCTAATTCGTTTCCGTTTTCAACTACATTTATAGTTGGTTTTGCATTTTTATTTGCTGTTTGACTATTTAGATATATTGCATATGAACCACTACAAATCATAAGTATTCCAAAAACCATAGTAAATATTGCAAAAAATTTCACTATGCTACCTAATTCAACTGGTCCTCTTGAATTTTTTGGCATTTTTTGCTTTTTTTCTTTCTTTTTATTTTCTACAGCTAATATTTGGTTCAATTACTTCACCTCTTTAGTTTTACTTAAAAAATTATATCATATCATTTTTTTATTGTAAACGATTTTTATTATTAATTTTTTATGAAGAGTTTAATATATTACTTTAATTATGATATGTAAAAAAAGCAATAACTATGTAAATTTTAGTTACTGCTTTTTACTTTATTTTTCCATTTTACTTTTATTAAAATACATTATTAAGTTTTCTATTGTTTCTTTCTCTTTTTTTGCTAATTTATCAAACCCTATAATTGAATATTCTAATGTTTTATTATCTTTTACATTTATATATTTACTAAATATTTGGTCCATACTTATTTTAAATAAGTTACAAAATCTAATTAATACTTCATATGATGGTTTTGACCTATCTTGTTCTATATCACTTATATATCTTACTGATACTTCTATTTCTTCTGCTAATTTTTCTTGTGTATATCCATTACTTCTCCTATTATTGTTTTTTCTTTTGCACTATTTGCTTGTTTAAGTATTCCGTTTTCTCCTGTGAGTGTTGCAATTGATACTCCTGCTAAAATTAATAAAACTATGATTGTTATTACTAATGCAATTAATGTTATACCTTTTTGTCTTGTACTTTTTACACTCATTTGTTTACTCCCCTTCATTTTTTAATTTCTTTTGTTAGTGTCTCTTTTCTAGTTTATTTTATATATTTTTATTTATTTAGTCAATATGTTATAGTAAAATATTTCTTTATATTTTTGTTACAAAAAATAAACTTAAATCAAACTTTTAGTTTAATTCAAGTTTATTTGATTATTTTTATTATTACCTATATTAATTAGTTTTGTGTGTATGGTAATATAGCGATGTGTCTTGCTCTTTTTACTGCTGTTGTGATATCTCTTTGATGTTTAGCACAAGCTCCTGTTGTTCTTCTTGGTAATATTTTTCCTTTATCATTTATGAATTTTTTAAGTTGTTCAGGATTTTTGTAATCTAATTCAAAGTTTTTATCACTGCATAATAAACATACTTTTTTTCTTTGTTTTCTAAATCTTGGATTGTAATCATCATCATAGTTTTTATTTTTTCTATTTTGTTTTTTATCTGCCATTTTAGTTTTCCCCCCTAACTTTTTAATTAGAATGGTAAGTCGTCACTTGAAGATACTTCAAAGTCTCCTCCCATACTTCCTGGAGCTGTATTTCCAAATGTATTTTCAAATGAATTTGCTGCTGCATCTCCATCTCTTTTACTATCTGCAAAATAAGCTTCTTCTGCAACTACTTCTGTTACATAATGTTTTGTTCCTTGGTCATCATCCCAAGTTCTTGTTTGTATTCTTCCAATAATTCCTACTTGTTGACCTTTCTTAAAGTATTTACTACAAAATTCTCCAAGTTTGCTCCATGCAACTATGTTTATGAAGTCTGCTTGTCTTTCTTCACCTTGTCTTACAAATCTTCTGTTTACTGCTAAACTAAAAGATGCTACTAATGTATTGTTTGTTTGTGTATATCTTACTTCTGGGTCTCTTGTTAGTCTTCCCATTAAAATTACTTTGTTCATTTTTTATCACCTTTCTTTACTTTAAATAAAGGCCCTCAAATCTTTATTTAATTTTCTAAAATTATGCTTCTTTTCTTACAACGATAAATTTTAATATATCATCTGTAATTCTGTAAACTCTTTCAAGTTCTGCTATTGCTTCTGGTTTAGATTCAAAGTTAAATAACATATATGTAGCTTCTGTGAATTTTTTGATTTCATAAGCTAATTTCTTTTTACCCATGTTTTCAACTGATTCTACTTTACCATTTTCATTAATTAATCCTGTAAATTTGTCTTCTAAAGCTTTTAGACCTGCTTCATCTACATTTGGATTAACAATGATAACACTTTCGTATTTATTCATCATTTTCACCTCCCTATGGATTTTCAACCTATCTTTTTAGATAAGTAGAGATTTTTTAAAAGCTATGCTTCTTTAAAAAACATAGCTATTTTATCATATTTTTAAGGCTTTTGCAAGTGTTTTTTTGATTTTTATACCTCTTGTTTTTCCATAAAAATTATTCTTCCTTTATATCTATTATTTATCATTTTCTGTAATTCCATAATTGGAATTGGCATTATTGATATTAAAATTGTAATTAATAATTGGCTAGTATTTAAGTTTACTAAGTCAAATATCTCTGCAAGTGTTGGAATTAGTATAACTACGAGTTGTACTAATACTCCTAAAACAAAACTTCCTATTAAAAATTTATTTTCTAATATTCCTGTTTTAAATATTGATTTTTCACTTTTAACATTAAAACTATGTATTAATTCTGATATTCCTATTGTTAAAAATGCCATTGTTCTTGCAACTTCAAGGTTATAGTAGATGTTTCCTATTGTGAATGAAAGAAGTGTCAATGCTCCTATCATTATTCCTTCTACTATTATTTTATTCCATAATCCGTTTGCAAATATTCCTTGTTTTTTATCTACTGGTTTTCTTTTCATAATGTCTTTTTCTGCTGGTTCTAATCCTAATGCTATTGCTGGGAATGAATCTGTTATTAAGTTAATCCAAAGTAATTGTATTGCAAGAAGTGGAGATTCAAACCCTAAAATTAATCCTAAAAATATTGTTACAATTTCTCCTATATTTGTTGCAATTAAAAAGTGTATTGCTTTTGTTATATTATCATATATGTTTCTTCCTTGTTTTACTGCTTCTACAATTGTTACAAAGTTATCATCTGTAAGTATCATATCTGATGCATTTTTTGCAACATCTGTTCCGTTTTTTCCCATTGCTATTCCTATATCTGCTTTTTTAAGTGCTGGGCTATCATTTACTCCATCTCCTGTCATTGCAACAACTGCTCCTTTTCTTTGCCATGCTTTTACAATTCTTACTTTATGTTCTGGTGTTACTCTTGCAAATACTGAATAACTTTTAATATTTTTTTCTAATTCTTTTTCTGTCATTTGGTCTAATTCTTTTCCTGTTAATACTTTATCTTCTGGCATCAAGATTTTTAGTTCTTTTGCAATAGCAGTTGCTGTTGCTATATGGTCTCCTGTAATCATTACTGTTTTTATTCCTGCATTTTTACAGCTTTTTATTGCTTCTTTTACACCTTCTCTTGGTGGGTCTATCATTCCAATTAATCCTACAAAAGTCAGATTGTTTTCCACATTTTGTGAGTTTATTGTGGATGGAAGCACATCTACATCTTTATATGCAATTGCTAAAACTCTTAAAGCTTTATTTGCCATATTTAAGTTTTCGTTTTGCACATTTATTTTATTAAAAGTATTTTCTCCTATTTGTTTTATACATCTTTTAGATATTTCTTCTAAAGCTCCTTTTGTAATTATTCTATAGCCTTTATCTAGTTTATGGATTGTTGTCATCATTTTTCTATTTGAGTCAAATGATATTTCATTTATTCTTGGCATTTTATGATATGATTCTATTTTATTTATTCCTTTTTGCAAAGCTTCTTCTACTATTGCTACTTCTGTTGGATCTCCTGACACTTTTTCTTTATTATCTTCATATTTTATCTCACAGTCTGTACACATATTTGCAAGTTCTAATGTAAACACTGGATTTTTAGATTTTATTTCTACTACTTTCATTTTATTTTTAGTTAGTGTTCCTGTTTTATCTGAACATATTACTCTTGTACTTCCTAATGTTTCTACTGCTGGAAGTTTTCTTATTATGCTATTTTTCTTTGCCATTTTTGTAACACCAATAGATAGTACAATTGTAACTATTGCAGGCAAGCCCTCTGGAATTGCTGCTACTGCTAGTCCTACTGATGTCATAAACATTTCTACAATATCTATTTTTCTAATTAATCCTATTACAAAAATTATTATACATATTGCCAAACATACTATTCCTAAAGTTTTTCCTACTTTTGCAAGTCTTTTTTGCAAAGGCGTTTTTGGAGCTTCATTTTTATTTATCATACTTGCTATTTGTCCAACTTTTGTGTTCATTCCTATATCTGTAACTACTGCTTTTGCATGTCCATTTACTACTGTGCTTGACATATATATCATATTTATTTTGTCTCCTAAGGCTACATCTTTTTTACATATTATATCTGCATTTTTTGTAACACTTTCTGTTTCTCCTGTTAAGCTTGATTCTTCTACTTTAAAGTTAAAACATTCTATTAGTCTACAATCTGCAGGGACAATATTTCCTGCTTCTAAGAAAACTATATCTCCAGGAACTAAGTTTTTAGCATCTATTTCTTCTTTTTTTCCTTCTCTTATTACTTTTGCTTTTTGTGGTGTCATTTGTTTTAGAGCTTCTATTGCTTTTTCTGCTTTTATTTCTTGGATTACTCCCATAATACTATTTAAGATTACTATTGATAAGATTATTACAGAGTCTATATAGTCATTTTCTCCTTGAAAGTATGAAATGCCTGCAGATACTAAAGATGCTATTATTAAAATTATTATCATAAAGTCTTGAAATTGTTTTATGAATTTTTTAAAGATTGTTTCTTTATTTTTTTCTTGCAAAATATTTTTGCCAAATTTTTCTTGTCTAATTTTTACTTCTTCACTTTCTAACCCTTCCTTTCTATTTGTCTTTAAGTTTCTTAATACTTCTTCTTTTCTTAATGTTTCCCACATAAATATCCTCCTTGTCCATTGTTTATTTAATATTTATGTAGATAATATATTTTTTATTACATTAATTTTCTTTATTTTATTTTCTAACAATTTTAGACAATTTTCATAATATGTAAAAGGAGGTAATAATTTATGCTACTTACTACTATACTTCTTGCTATATCTACTAGTATTGATTCACTTGGTATTGGTATTACTTATGGAATTAAAAATACTTTAATTTCTTTTAAGGGAAAATTAGTTATATTTTTTGTTTCTTTTTTAATTACACTAATTTCTCTATATTTTGGAAGTATTATTAAAACAATTCTTCCTTGGTATATTTCAGATTATTTAGGAAGTTTTATTTTTATAATTATTGGTATTTTAATTTTTATAGGTGCATTAAAAGAAGATAAAAAATGTGTTAATGAAAATACAAAAATATTTGGAATTACTACAAAGATTATTAAAGATGCTACTTCTTCTGATTTAGATAATTCTAATAAAATAGATAGTAAAGAGGCTTTGTTTTTGTCAATTGCTCTTTCTATTGATTCTATATGTGTTGGAATTGGCACAGGTGTTATTGATATAAATAACTATGTTTTTCCTATTCTAATTGGATTTTTCCAAATTTTCTTTTTAAGTATTGGAACTTTTTTAGGAAAGAAAATTTATAAATATTTAAATATTCCAAATAATATTTGGTCTATTATTTCTGGTATTTTACTTATATTTTTAGGTGTTTTAAAAATACTTTTCTAAAACATTTAAAAAACGCATCTTAGAGTTCTAAGATGCGTTTTTTCTGGTCTTTAACTGTTTCTGAAATTTCAGAAGCTATGTTGGTAAATTCTTCAAATAAGCTTAAAATATACAGTTGCATTGAAATCATATAATTGGAAGTACATTCTTTATCATAACATGCATTACGATAATCTCCTATTGTTTTTTGATATTGCTTCCAAAGCATCATTACTTCTGTTTTAATTTGATTTCCAGATTTTATTTCAGAATCTAAAATCTTGCCTAGTTTTTGGGTATCTTCTTTCATTTCAGCTAACTTTTGATTATATAGTTTAGTATCTTCTTCGTCTAGAAGTTCCCTAATTTCTCTGTAATCATCAGCAATCTTTTTAGAAAGTTCTTCTACCTCTTTTGGTTGTCTTTTAAAATCCCTTAATTCTTTCAATTCTTCTGCAATTTCGCTTAGTTTTTCTCGGTATGTCCGATAGACATTTACCCCCATTTTAAAGTTTTCACCAGTTTTCATACTTTCTACCTCCTTTGGTGTAACTTTAATTATACTCTTATTTTTTATTTTAGTCAAACTTTAGATTACTTGCAAAATAGAAAAAAAACATATCTTAGTTTTACTTTTTAAGATATGTTTTTATTTTTTTATGATTTTAATTTCATAGATAAAAGTTTTGATATTCCGTTTTCTTCCATTGTAACACCATAAACTGTATCTGCCGCTTCCATTGTTCCTTTTCTATGTGTGATTACTAAAAATTGAGTTTGCTTAGAAAATTTCTTTAAATATTCTGCAAATCTATATACATTTACATCATCTAATGCTGCTTCAATTTCATCTAATACACAGAATGGTGCTGGGTTCATTTTTAAGATTGCAAATAGAAGTGCAATTGCAGTAAAGGCTTTTTCTCCACCTGATAAAAGCATCATGTTTTGAAGTTTCTTTCCTGGTGGTTGTACAGTAATATTTATTCCACATTCTAAGATATTTGTTTCATCTTCTAATGAAAGCTCTGCTTTTCCTCCACCAAATAATTCTTTAAATACTTCACTAAAGTTTTTGTTAATTACTTCAAATTGCTTTTTAAATTGTTCTTTCATAGTTGTTGTCATTTCTTGAATTACTTTTCTTAGTTTAGCCATTGTATTTTCTAAGTCTAATCTTTGTTCACTCATAAAGTCATATCTTTCTTTTAGTGATTTATATTCTTCTATAGAGTCTAAGTTAACACTTCCTAAGTCTTTCATTTCTTTTCTAAGTTCATTTACTTGTTTTTGAGTTTTAGCAACATTTTCTGGCTTTTTATAGTCTTCTACATTATTTGGTGTTGTTTCGTATTCTTCCCACATTTTGTTTATTATGTTATTTATTTCTTCTTCTAATTTTGTTTTCTTTACATCAACTTTTACTATTTGTGCTTTTAGGTCTTCTATTAAATTAAATTTTTCTGTTATTTCTTTTTCTTTTTCTTCTAGTTTTTCATTTTTTGTAATTCTTTCATTTTTTAATTCTTCTATTTTTGACCCACTTGTTTCTACACTTTGTTTTATTTCTTTTATTTTTTCTGTTATTTCTTCTATTGATTTTTCCAAATTGAAATTGTCTTGTTTTAATTTTTCTATTTGTTCTTTTTTGTTTTTAATACTTTTTTTGCTGTTTTCTATATCTTGTTTTATTCTTTCTTGTATTTCTTCTATTGATGCTTCACTTTCATCAAATGAACTAACAGAGATTTTTAAGTTTGTAATATCAAAATTTAAATCATCTATGTATTTTTGATTATCTTTATTTAATAGAGCAAATTCATTAATTTTTTTTGTAATTTCTTCTGTTTCATTACTTAATTTTTCTATTTCTTTTTCTGTTTCTGATATTTTTTTGTCTGATTCTTCTTTTTGTTCTTTTATTTTTTCTTTTTCTTTTTTTAGTTTAGCTATTCTTATTTCTAATTTTTCAATGTTTTGTTCTATTAAAGTTACTTTTTGTTTTTCTGTTGCATATGTTATATCTATTTCTTGCAATTTTTTATCTAGAGTTTTTGCATTTTCAAATGTTTCTTCCATTGATTTTTCAAATTCAGTTTTTTCTTGTTCTAGACCTTCAATTTTTTTTGCAATTTTTTTAATGTCTTTTTCTAGTTTTTCTATTTCTCTTCCTCTTCCTAAAATGTTTACAGTTTTTTTAGCAACAGAACCACCTGTAATTGCTCCTGATGGATTTATTACATCTCCTTCTAATGTTATTATTCTAAATGTATATTTATTTACTTTTGCAATTTTTATTGCAGTATCCATTTTATCTACAATTACTGTTCTTCCAAGTAAGTTTTCTATTATGTCTTTATATTTTTTATCATATTTTATTAAGTCTGATGCAATTCCAATAAACCCTTCTTCTTTTACTTTTATCTTATCTAGTTTTTTACCTCTTACTGAGCTAATTGGTAAAAATGATGCTCTTCCTAAGTTGTTTTTTCTTAGATGTTCTACTAGTTTTTTTGCATCTTCTTCTGTGTCTGTTACTATATTTTGCAAACTAATTCCAAGGCACATTTCTATTGCTGTTTGATATTCTTCTGGAACTTCTATTATATTTGCTAATACTCCATGCATACCTTTTCCTAGTTCTTTATTTGTTTCTGTATCTTTTAATAGATTTTTTACACTTTTTATATATCCTTCTTTTTCTTTTTCTGTTTCTATTAAAAATTTTAGTTTTGTTTCTTTCATTCTTTGTTCATTTTGAAGAAGTGTTATATTTTTTTCATATTCTTTTATTTTTATTTTTGCTTTTTCTTTTTTATTATTTATTTCTTCTAATTCTTTTAAAGTTTTATTTCTTTTATCTTCTATTTCATAAAAAGATTTTGATATTTCTTCTTTTTCTAGTCTTGTACTATCTAATTCTGATACATTTGATTGTATTTCTGATGTTATTTGTTTTTGTCTTTTTTCTCCATTTTCTATGTTTATTTTTTGTGTATGAATTTCAGATTGCAATTCATATTTTTTATTAGTATTTTCTTCTACTTGTGCTTTATTTTTTTCTATTTCTAGTTCTTTTTGTGTAAGCGTTTTTGTGATTTTTTCTAATTCTTTTTCTTTTTCTTGTAGTTCTTTTTCAAATTTTTCTTTGTTTTCTTTTAAATTTGTTCTTTTTTCTTGTTTTTGCTTTATTTCTTCTTCTAATTCATTTATTCTTGTTTCAAATTCTTCTATTTCTTTTTCAAATCTTTTGCTATTTTCTTCATTATTTGTAATTCTTGTTTTTGCTACATTTATATCAGAGTTTAGCATTTCTATTTCTTTTTGGCTTTCAAAACCTAAGTTTGACATTTTTTCTATAGTATTTGTTATCTCATCTATTTCTACTTTTAATTGTTCTTTTAGGCTTTTTATATTTTCTAATTTTTTTGCTTCTTCATTGTGCTCATCTTTAAATATTTCTTCATCTTTTACTATTTCTTCTAAGTCTTTTTTATATTTATTTATGTTGTAAATAAATAGACCTATTTCTATACTTTTTAGTTCTTCTCTTAAGTTTAAGTATTTTTTTGCTTTTTCTGATTGTCCTTTTAATGGCTCTATATTTGCTTCTATTTCTGATAAAATATCATTTATTCTAAGTAAATTTAATTTTGTATGCTCTAATTTTTTTTCTGATTCTTGTTTTCTTGTTCTATATTTTACAATTCCTGCTGCTTCTTCAAAAATATGTCTTCTATCTTCTGATTTATTGCTTAATATTTCATCAATTTTTCCTTGTCCAATAATTGAGTAGCCATCTTTTCCTATTCCTGTGTCCATAAATAGTTCTAGGACATCTTTTAGTCTACATGGTGTTTTATTTATATAGTAACCTGTTTCTCCTGTTCTATATATTTTTCTTGTTACTGTAACTTCTGTATATTCAATTGGTAAAGTGCCATCAGAATTATCAAATACTAAAGATGCTTCTGCAAATCCTAAAGATTTTCTATTTTGAGTACCTGCAAATATGATATCTAGAGATTTTGAACCACGAAGTGATTTCATACTTTGTTCTCCTAATACCCATCTTATACTATCTGATATATTACTTTTTCCTGAACCATTTGGCCCTATTACTCCTGTTATCCCTGGTTTAAATTCTAATACTGTTCTATCTGCAAATGATTTAAACCCTTGTAATTCTAGTCTTTTTAAATACATTTATTATCACCTTTTATAGTTTTTATTTTTCCATAAGTGTAGTTTATACTATTTTTAGGCTTTTGTAAAGGCTTGCCTAGATAAACTTTGATTTCAAAACTATTTTTGCAATATTATATATTAACTTCTGTTTTGCTGGTGTGCATCTAATTAAAATATTGTATAATTCTTTATCTAAATATCTCTCATCTTCTGGTACTGTTCCTGATAAAAGTCTTTCTATTGGGATTTCTAAAATTTCTGAAACTTGTCCTAATCTTCTTAAATTTATTTTTGATACTCCTCTTTCTACTCTACTTAAATATGTAGTAGAAGTGTCCATCTTTTCTGCTAACACTTGCTGTGATATACCTTTTTTTCTTCTTTCTATTCTTATCCTTTCTCCTATTAGTTTATAGTCAATATGCATATTTTCACATCCTTTTGTTTTTATCATTTTTGGCTTTTTTATTAAAATCGTCTAACATATTTAACATTCTAAGTATAAAATTTGCTCTATCTTCCATAACTTTTACTACTCCATCTGTTCCTTCTTCTTGTAGAGCTTTTTTTACATCATTTTTAAATTCCTTTCTTAATCTTTCACTAACATTACTCATTTTTCCACCTTCTTTTTCTATTTTTTCTTTTAGTTGCATTAAAAAATTCTCTTTCAATTCTTTCGAAATTCCTTTTAATAAATATATTACTATGTCTTGCAACTCTTCTAAATATTTGTGAGAGTTATCTGAGTTTATAACCAAATTAAAACTTTCTTGTAGTTCTTTTTTGTCTTTTGCTTTTTCTAAAATCATTGCATAACCGAATAAAGATTTTTGATTTAATAATTTTGAAACTGATATTTTATTTATATCTATTAAGTTATATTCTATATTTATCCTGTTATTTAAATATTCATTATTTTCTATTTGAACATCTTTAAAATTTTTTGGTATATTCCATTTTCCATCTCCTGTATAAATTACAATAGGAACTATTATTGGATATTTTGTTTTCTTTTTTATATTTTTTTCTTTACTCCATTCGTGTATTATATCTACCGAATAATTTAATATTCTTTCTGGCATTTTATTGTCTTTTTTGCTTTGATGTTCTATCAAAAAATATATTTCATCATCTTTTAACTTATATACAATATCAGCCTCTTTTGCCATATATTTTTTAGTTATATAACTATTTGTATATTTTGCTAAATTCTTACTATCAACTTTTTTGTTTGGCTTAAGAAAGTTATTTATTAATTTTGCCATTTCTTCTTTATTTTTTAATATTGTTTTTATTAATTTATCATGTTCATTATTTGTGCTTTCTTCTTTTTTATCATCAATTTCATAATTTACCTTTTCATCTGATAATCCTTGTCTTTTGTTTAGTCTAATGCTATGAATACATTTAATGTAATCATAATAGGTAAACACTTTCAAATTAAGTCCTCCTTATTTTATTATGTTTTTATCAATAAATCAACATTGATTTTGAAGTAAATATTGTATGTTTTTTACCTCCTTTCTTCCTTTTTCTTTCTTTTCCTTTGAATTTTAAAGATTTGATATTTGATATAAAAATTAGAATAAAATTTCTTTTGAATTATTTCTTATATTAAAGCATAAAAGAGGAGAAAAGCCAACACTTTCTCCTCTTTTTTTTATACTTTTCATCGCAATATTCGACATTTTATTTTATTATTCGTCAAAATAACTGCTTATCTCTTCTAATTCGCCAAAATTCTTCTGTCTTAGCACATCATATAAAACAATAGAAACTGAATTTGATAAATTTAATGATCTTAAAGTTTTTCTCATTGGTATTCTTATTGTTTTATCTATATATTTTTTTAGTAAATCCTCTGGAAGTCCTTTTGTTTCCTTTCCAAATAGTAAAAATATTTCATCCATGTTAGAATAATCTGGTTCAGAATACACATGTTTTCCTTTAGTTGTGGAAAAAAACATATTATTTTTCTCTGGTGGGTATTTTTCTAAAAACTTTTCTAAAGAATCATGTTCTTCTATTTCTACCTTATCCCAATAATCAAGACCTGCTCTTTTTACTGCTTTTTCAGTAATACTAAATCCTAAAGGATGTACTAGGTGTAGTTTTGTTCCTGTTGCAGCACATGTTCTTGCAATATTTCCTGTATTTTGTGGAATTTCTGGTTCAACCATTACTACATTTATTTTCATTTTGTTTCCTTCTTTCTTGAGACTTTTAGGGACGGAGCATTTTTGTCTCATTTTAATTTTTGTCTTACATATTCATATAGAATTATTCCTGTTGCAACTGAAGCATTTAGGCTTTCTGTTTTTCCTAGCATTGGTATTTTTATTTTTTCATCTGCTAGGTTTTGAATTCTTTCTTCTACCCCATTTGCTTCGTTTCCTATTACTATTACTTTTTTGTTATAGTTTATGTCATATATACTTGTTTTTGCTTGAAGTGATGACACTACTATTTTAAATTTATTTTTCCTTACTTCTTTTAATGTTTTTTCTAAATCTTCACATTCAATTATTTTTACTCTAAATATTGCACCCATTGTTGATCTAATTACTTTTGGGTTATATGCATCAGCTGTTTTACTTGATACTAATATTTGTGTTAATCCTAAGCTATCTACTGTTCTTAAAATTGTTCCTAAGTTTCCTGGATCTTGCACATCATCTAAAGCAACTATTATATCTTCATTATAACTAATTTCTGTATTCTTACTATTTTTCTTAATTACTGCTAATACTCCTTGTGGAGTTTTTACTTCTGAAATAGTTTTAAATAGATTTTTTGTTACATATATGCAATCATATTTTGCTATTTCATACATTAAGTCTTTTGGTATATTATCATTTTTTTCACAGTCATCGCAAATTACTATTTGTTTAATATCTGCTTTTTCTTTTATTGCTTCTTCTAGAAGTTTTATTCCTTCTATTATATATTCACAAGCTTTATCTCTTTCTTTTTTGTCCTTTAATTTTTTTATATGCTTAATATTTTCATTATCTTTACTTGAAATTACTTGCATAAGTTTCCTCCAATTTTTAAATTACTTTTATATTATACCACGGAATGGCTAAAATTACTATTAATTTCAAGAAAAGATATTTCGGTGTGTCGAAATATCTTTTGATTTTTTGGCTAAAATATGTTATGTCTTTAGATAAAACTAAATTATAAAAAGATGGAATACAACATATAAATATTTTTGATTTTTTATGAATGATGAATTTTAAGTAAAATATTTTTATTGCCTTGGCAGAGAATATAATAAATAAGAAATTAATAAAAGATAACAATTAATTATGCTATCTTTTTTGTGATTGTTATAAAATTTGCGACTTTATATGAATGATAATTATAAGTAGTTTTATATAATCTATACAGTTAGAAAAATTTTCTAATTTTTCATGATATATTCACTTAATATTAATATAAGAAAACTCTAAATGTTAAATCATATGATGAATGGTCCACTAAATAACAATTACGCTTATATACAGGCGTTAAACTTCCTTTATCATAAGAACGTCCTCCTCTAAAACTAACTGGAATTGCTGGATTGTTAGAATATTCTAATGTAAACTCCCATAGGTTTCCTGCTAAATCAAATATATTTAATTTCTTATTTTTATTTACTGCTCCTGTTGTTAGAATAATTTCTTTATCTTCATTTTTAGTGTATGGATACCCATTCCAAGTATTGCCCTGATTCATAGAATATTGTGCTTTTTTATTTATACTATATAGTGAGTTATTATAATTTCCCCAATCCGAACTATCGACCTTCAATTCTGACTGACTTACGCCTTTGGATTCTAAAAATTTCATAATTAAATCCCACTGTATCCCAAACATTAAACTAGATTTCTTTCCACCTATTGATAATCTTTCTGACAATTTTTGTGCTTGACTACATGTTATATAGTTATATGGATATGCACCTTCCTGTATTACTGCTGTTCTTGTATCATTGTTTGTTACAGGTAAATCAAATGTGCCAACCTCATATCTCCCTATAAAAAAACCTCCATTTTCATATATACTTTTTAACATATTTTGTTTTAATATTGTATAATCCCTTTCTTCCAATCCGCAACCTTCATAATATTCATCTGTATAGCCATCTATTCTATAATCATTTGCATAATTTTGCAATGCTGTCTCTAATATAGTGTAATCCTCGTTACTTTCAAAGTTTAAATTTTCAGGCATTTTACTTTTTGATACTTCTATCCAAACCCATTCATTCTCATTCTTATCAATTATTACTAATCCATCTTCTAATGTGTTTTCTCCTTCTACTTGCGATACTGCACATTCTGCTGGGATTATTACTTTTTCTCCATTTGAATCTTCAAATTCATGTTCTTCTAAATTTGTTGCTGCTTCTAATGCTGTTAATCTTCTTAGCTCTTTTTCTTCTCCTATTTCTGTTTGTTCTTTTGCTTCTTGTGTTTGTCCAATTAACCCATTATTTCCTGTTATTGCTCCTATTGTTATTCCCGCTAAGATTAGTAATATTACAATTGTTACTATTAATGCAATCATTGTTATTCCTTCATTTCTTTTCATTTGTTTTCCCCCTTTCTCATTTTAGTCATAATATAACTATAATAATTTTAGTCAAAATATGACTAATTGTCAATAGTCATTAAATAACTATTGTAGAATATTTTTGTAATAGTTTTTATTTTGGAGGAAATATGTTAAGATTGAAAGATTTAAGAGAAGATAGAGATTTGAAACAAGAAGATATCGCTAAATTTTTAAATATTTCTCAAACAAATTACAGTAAATATGAACTTGGAAAAATAAATATCCCTATTTCTTCTTTAATTAAATTATCTGAATTTTATAATACAAGTGTGGATTATTTATTAGGTTTAACAAATGAAATTAAGCCTTATTCTAGAATAAAATAAAGTACCTTTAACTTTATGTATGATTAAAGGTACTTTTTCTTTTAGTTGTTTTTTAGTTATGCATATTAGTCTTGAACACTTTGCCTAAAATAAGCTTTCTTTAAGAATTTCCGGTTATTTTTGAGACAAAACTGCCCCGTCCCCATTTGTCTCATTCAAAAATTGTTTTATTTCTTCTAGTAGTTCTTTTTCTGTTACATTTTTTAGAAGTAATGTTATATATGGCTCTATTCCTGTTGAGAATTTGATTTTTGTTCCATATTTTTTAAGAAGTGTTGTTATTATATTTGGATCAAATTTGTCTTTATCAAAGTAAAATACTACATTTTGTGAACCAGTTACCCTATTTTTCTTTTCTGATATTTTAAGTACATTTGCTTTTTTACACATATTTTTTATTCTTGCAACTTCAATTAAATTATTTAATTCATCTGGCAGATTACCAAATCTATCAATAATTTCATCAATAACATTTGCAATATCTTCTTCTGTTCTACAAAGTGCAATTTTTTGATATATATCAATTTTTTGACTACTATCTTCTATATATGTGTCTGGTATATAGCTTGTTATGTCTAAGTCTATTTGTACATCTTGTTCTTCTTTTACTTTTATTCCTTTCATTTCTTTTATAACTTGGTCTAATAGGTCACAATATGTTTCATATCCTACTTGTTCTAGGTGTCCTGATTGTATTTCTCCGAAGCAAGCTTCCTGCTCCTCTTATTTCTAAGTCTCTCATTGCAATTTTAAATCCTGAGCCAAATTCTGTGAATTCTTTTATTGCTTTTAGTCTTTTGTCTGCAACTTCTGTTAAAAGTTTGTCTCTTTTATATGTTATATATGCATATGCTTGCTTGTCAGATCTTCCTACTCTTCCTCTAATTTGATAAAGCTGAGCTAAGCCCATTCTGTCTGCATTTTCTACAATTATTGTGTTTGCATTTGGTATATCTATTCCAGATTCTAGAATTGTTGTACATACTAATACATTTGCTTTTCCTTCTACAAATTCTTGCATGATTTCTTCTATTTCTTTTCCTGGCATTCTACCATGTGCATATACTACATTTGCTTCTGGTACTAATTTTGATATTTCATCTGCTTTTGCAATTATTTTTTCTACATTATTGAATAAATAGAAAACTTGACCTCCTCTTTCTAATTCTTTTGTTATTGCTTCTTTTATTACTTCTTTGTCATATTCTAATACATAAGTTTGTACTGGTTTTCTGTTATATGGAGGTTCATATATTACTGACATATCTCTTATCCCTACAATTGACATATGCATTGTTCTAGGTATTGGTGTTGCTGTCATTGTTAAAACATCTACATTTGTTTTTAGTGTTTTTATTTTTTCTTTGTCTTTTACTCCAAATCTATGCTCTTCGTCTATTATTAATAGGCCTAGGTTATTAAATTCTACATCTTTGCTTAAAATCCTATGTGTTCCAATTACAATATCTACTTCTCCTAATTTTAGTTTTTTTACAACTTCGTCTTGATATTTTTTTGTTTTAAATCTATTTAAGATTTCTATTTTTATTGGATAATCTTTCATTCTTTCTTTAAATTCATTGTATTGTTGTTCTGCAAGTACTGTGGTTGGTGCTAAATATGCTACTTGTTTTCCATCCATAACTGCTTTGAATGCTGCACGCAAAGCAACTTCTGTTTTTCCATATCCTACATCTCCACAAAGTAATCTATCCATTGGTTTTGTGCTTTCCATGTCTTTTTTTACTTCTTCTATACATCTTAATTGGTCATCTGTTTCTTGATATGGGAATTTTTCTTCAAATTCTTTTTGCCATGGAGTGTCTTTACTAAATTTAAATCCTTCTACTTTTTCTCTTGCAGCATAGAGTTCTATTAATTCTTTTGCAATTTCTCTTAAATTATTTTTTACTTTTGCTTTTGTGTTTTCCCAGTCTTTACTTCCTAATCTATTTATTTTAGGTTTTATTTTATCTCCACCAATATATTTTCTAATTGAGTCTAAATCATTTGTTGGAATATATAGTATGTCATCATTTTTATATTTTATTTTTATATAATCTTTTATTGTTCCATCTGCTTTTATTGTGTTTACTCCAACATATATTCCTATTCCATATTTTTTATGTACTACATAGTCTCCTACTTTTAAGTCTGCAAATACAACTTTTTCTCCTTCTTTAAATGCTGTATTTACTTTATATTTTCTTTTTTCACTATTTATTAATTCATCTGCTTTTATTACTAATTGGTTTGCATCATAATTTTGGAATCCTTGTGATAAGTTTCCTAATGTTATTGTTACTTGATTTTGCCTTGATTTTACTATTATTGTTTGATCTAGTTTTTCTTCTGTTTTGTATGGTATTTTTTCTTCTTCTAATATTTTTTGTAATCTTTTTATTTTTTCTTTTGTATCTAACAAAATATATACTTGTTTTTTTTCTTTTATTGCTTTTTTTATATCTTCTAAAAAATTAGTAATCTCACTTTTTATATAGCTTACATCTCTAAAATGAAAATGATATTTTTCTGCTTGTAAGTTTTTCTTTGTATCTTCTTTTTCTACATATACAATTTGTTTTTTTTCTAATTTTTCTTCTATTTTTTCATATTCTAACTCATTTGATATTGCTTCTGGTACTTGTTTTTCTTTTTCTATTAAATTTTTTATTAAATTTTCTTTATCTTTTTTTATGTTATTTGCTCTTAAAGTTATTTTATTTATTTCGTCTAAGAAAATTATATAATCATTGTTTAAGTAATCTAATAGTGTTTCTTGGATGTTATAGAAACAATCAAAATATTTGTCTATTTTGCTTATATAGTTTCCAGCTTTTATTTGTTCTATATCTTCTTCATTTTTATATTTTTCTCTTATTTTCTTTATTGTATTTTCTATATTTTCTTCTAGTAAATATTCGTGTGCCGGATAAATCACCACTTCTTTTTTGTTTTCTTTAGACCTTTGAGTTTCTATATTAAATGTTCTTATTGAGTCTACTTCATCTCCCCAAAGTTCTATTCTTATTCCTGTTTTTAGAGATGTTGCAACATCTATTATATCTCCTCTTACACTAAAAGCCCCTCTTCCTTCTATTAAGTCTTGTCTTACATATCCGAAGTTCTACTAATTTTTTCTTTATTTCTTCTAAGTTATATGTATTTCCAACCTTAAATTTTAATTCATTTTTATATAATGTTTCTTTTTTAGGAAGTTTTTGCATTAAAGCTTCTATTGTTGTTACTATTACTAGATTTTTCTTTGATACTATTTTATTTAATGCTTCTATTCTTTTATATGGCAACTCTTTACTTTCTGCTATATAGTCATATGTTACTATTTCTTTTTTTGGAAAAAATACTACTTTATCCTGGAAGTATTTAATATCTTCATAAATCTTTTTTGCTTGAATTTCGTTATATGTAACAAGTAAGATTGGTTTTTTACTAAATTGATTTATTGAAGAAATTATTTCTACCATTCCCACGCCATTTAAGCCCGTTATTGCTAACGGACTTGTTTTATTTTCTATTTCTGCTAATAAATTTTTAAATTTATCTAGCTTTCCTAGTTCACCTAATATGGTATTCATGATGTAACTCCTTATTATTTGATTAATATATTATACTACATTTTTCTAAAAAAAGAAATAAATTTTATAAAAATTTGTGTTTTATGGAAACTTATGATATAATTATATTTGGACATCAAAGGAGGTAGCATTATGTCAAATTCACATGAAAGGTTAATTGAAAAGGGGCTAGAGTTACTTAATCCAAAAATCATCGAAAATGAGAAATTACACAAAGAAATAAGACGGTATATAAGTAAACATGTATATCATGAGATGCCTTATGTTGCAGTTTTATATGTACACAGTTCTTCTTTTTGTAAGTTCTTAAGTAAAAAAAATATTGATCCTGATGAATTTTTAGGTAGAAAAGAATTACTTATTACAGATAGTAAAGTTCTTTTTACAGATAATTTTTCTTATACCCCTGATGAATTACATATTTAAATTAACCTTGTGAAAAAAAGAAACCAGAATTTTTCTAGTTTCTTTTTTAATTTTATTTTATTATATTTTATTGCTCTACTTCTGCTTTTTCATTTTCTTTATTGTTTTCTTCTTTTACTTTTTTAGCTTTAGATGCTAATTTTCCTTTTCCTTCATTTAATTCTTTTATCATTAAAATACAATAAATTATAAATAAAGCTCCTACTATTATACTTAGTACTGTCATATTTAATATATATACAGCTCCTGCTACCATTCCAACTATATGTCCTACTTTTTTGTTATTTAATGCTAAAACCATATATGCTGTAACTAGTCCTATCATTATTATTGCTATTCCAGAAGCTACATATTTTTGAGCTTCAGTATATGCATTTGGAATAATTCCTACTATATTTATTATTGATATTGCTTGAAGTGCAAGCATTATTATTCCCCATAATGCAACAATTGCTTTATATCTTTTTTCATTCATTTGTATCTCTTCCTTTCATTTGTAAATTACAATTATAAAATATCATTTTTTGGCTAAATTTGTCAATAGATTATTTACATTTTTATAACTAATTTATCAAATTTTGAGTTTATATATTTTTGAAGTTTTTCCATAAATTCTTCAGGTTTTATTTCTTGTTTTGCAACCATATCTAAACCTTTTTCCCAACTTGCTGTAAGTTTTGGATTTAGCATATCTGGCATTGAACTCTTTACTATATCATATATTTTTTCTCCTTTATTAGTTGGGGTAACTATTTGAGTTTTGGAATTGATTTCAATATATTTTATTTTTTCTAATTTTTTTATTATTTCTCCTCTTGTTGCACTAGTTCCAATTCCTGCTCCTTTTATTTGTTCTCTTAGTTCTTCTTCTTCAATTAACTTTCCTGCATTTTCCATGGCTAAGATTAGAGAGCCTGAATTATATCTAGAAGGAGGAGAAGTTTCCGCTTCTTTTGTTTCAAAGTTTTGAACTTCTATTTTTTGTCCTTTTTTTAGATTTTTTAAAACTTCTATATTATTTTCTTCTTCTTGTTCATTTTCTTTTTTATCTTTCTTTTTTTCCTGTGGTTTTAAGATTTCTAAAAATCCTTTATTTTCACATACTCTTATACTTGCATTAAAACTTTCTTGCTTTTTTCCTTCTTCATCTTGTTTTATACTTACTGTTACTTGTATTTTTCTATATTCTGCTGGTGGATAAAATATTGCTAAAAACCTTTTTACTATAACTTTATATATCTCTTTTTGAAGTTCTGGAAGAGAGTTATAGTTTTCAAATCCTTGTCCTGTTGGTATTATTGCATAATGGTCTGTTATTTTACTATCATTTACATATTTAGTCTTTGCTAAATTTGTTGAATATTTTTCATCTACCATTTTTTTAATACAGCTTTGAACTTCTTCATCTTTAAAATTTTTAGCTAAACCGTTTAAATTTTTTGTTATTTCTTTGCTAACTGCTGTTGATAAAACTCTTGCATCTGTTCTTGGATATGTAACTAATTTTTTTTCATATAAATTTTGAATTATATCCAATGTTTCATCTGGCTTTATTTTAAATCTTTTTGTACATTCATTTTGTATTTCTGCTAGGTTAAATAAAAGTGGTGCATTTTCTTTTTGTTTAGATTTTTTTAGTTCAGAAATTATAGCTTCTTTTCCAATTAGTGATTTTATAAAGTCTATTGCATCTTGTTCTTTTTTAAAGCCTGTTTCATTATATAGTTTAGGTGATTCAAAGAAAGATGAGTCTTTGCTTACTTTCCATTCTGCTTTAAATTTGGAATCTTCTTTTCCAAATTCTCCTATAATTTTATAATATTTTGTTTTAACAAAGTTTCTTATTTCTCTTTCTCTTAAAACTACCATTCCTAATACACATGTCATTACTCTTCCTACTGAAATTGAAGCTTTTTCTTCGTTTATACTTTTAGCTAATCTTCTTCCATATATAATTGATAATAATCTTGAAAAATTAATTCCAATCAGATAATCTTCTTTTGCTCTTAAATATGCACTATCTGATAAGCTATCATATTCTGATAAGTCTTTTGCTTGCCTTATTCCTCTTAAAATTTCTTCTTCTGTTTGTGAATCTATCCAAACTCTTTTCATCTTTGCTTTTGGGTTTGGCTTTGCCATCATAAATACTAATCTTTGGATATATTCTCCTTCACGCCCAGAGTCACCGGCATTATATATTTCTTCTACATCTTCTCTTTTAAGTAAACTTTGTACTATATTAAACTGTTTTTGTACTGCAGGAATAATTTCGTATTTCCATTCTTCTGGAATAAATGGAAGTGTATCTAATCTCCAAAATTTTAATTTTTCATCATATTTTTCTGGATAGCTCATTGTTACCAAATGACCTACACACCATGTTATTATCCAATTTTCTGATTCTAAATATCCATCTTTTCTTTTTGTTGTTATTTTAAGTGCTTTTGCAAACTCCATAGCAACAGATGGTTTTTCTGTTATTATCAACTTTTTGCTCAATTTTATCATCCTTTTAATTTTTCTTTTATATAATTATTGGTTATTTCATAAATTTTATAAAACTTCTTTTTAGTTTCTTCATCTTCAAAATTAAATCTATTATATATTTTATCAAAGTATTTATTTTGATAAATATATCTCAAACCATAATCAAAGTTGAAATCAAAGACAAAAGCAAAATGGCTAATTAATTTATCTGCATTTGTTTTTCTATTTTTATATATAATATTATGGTCTTTTATAAATTCATTGTAAATTTCATCTGTAAATTTTTCTTTATTTAAATCATCTGAATTCCATATTGTTTTTTGATCTCCAAATGTTAAAATATATATTATATCTACTTTGTCACTGTCTCTTATTAATTTTACATGTAAGTCTTCTTTAGTGCTTAAATTTTTTGGTAACATATTTTTATCTTTGTTATGATTAATTATTGCAAGTTCTATAATTTTATCATATTTATTGTCTTCTATAAAATCTCTAATTAGTCCATTTTTAAATAATATATCCATACCTATTTTAGCATGATCTTCACTTAAATAATCCACAAATGTATTATATTTTCTTATCTGTTCAAATCTTCCTATATCATGAAGAAGACCTATTAATTCTGCAAGTTCTATATCTTCTTTTGACAAATTTAAACTTTCTGCCATTTTTCTTGCTATTTGTGAAGTTCTTTCTATATGTGCTATTTTAAGTTTAATTTTTGGATTTTCTATGTCATATTTTTTAATATATTCTTTAAATGCAATTTTTGCTTTAGTAATATCTATCATTTTTACACCTCAAAAAGCATTCTATCATTTTTCATTTTTTTGTGCAAGCCTTGATTTATCCCATTTTTTGTTATATAATACGGGAAAAATACACTATTTAAGGGGGATTTTTTTATGGCCTATAATTTTAAAGAAATAGAAAAAAAATGGCAAGATTATTGGGATGATAATAAAACATTTTATACTGATGTTTGGGACTTTTCAAAACCTAAATTTTATGCTTTAGATATGTTCCCTTATCCTTCTGGTCAAGGGCTTCATGTTGGGCATCCTGAAGGTTATACTGCAACAGATATAATCTCAAGGATGAAAAGAATGCAAGGATATAATGTTTTACATCCAATGGGATGGGATGCTTTTGGACTTCCTGCTGAACAATATGCAATAAAAACTGGACATCATCCAGCAGAATTTACGGCTGCAAATATCGCTACTTTTAAACGTCAATTAAAA
>CALXCM010000006.1 GCA_944386785.1 uncultured Clostridia bacterium
TAATGTACTTCCACATATACTTGCTTGTGATGTTGATCCATTTGATGATAATACTTCTGATACAACTCTTATTGCATATGGGAATTCTTCTTCTGATGGTAATACTGGAACTAATGCTTTTTCTGCTAATGCTCCATGACCAATTTCTCTTCTTCCCGGTCCTCTTGATGGTCTTGCTTCACCTACTGAGTAACTTGGGAAATTATAGTGATGCATATATCTTTTTGATTCTTCTGTAGTATCTATTCCGTCTAGTGTTTGTTCTTCACTCATCATTCCTAATGTTGCAACAGATAATACTTGAGTTTGTCCTCTTGTAAATAATGCACTACCATGAGTTCTTGGAAGTAATCCTACTTCACATGATAATGGTCTTATTTCATCTAAGGCTCTTCCATCTACTCTTTTATGTTCAAAATATATTAATTCTCTTACACATTTTTTCTCTACTTTGTAGATTGCTTCTCCAATTGCTTGTTTGTTTTCTTCGAAAAGTTCTTCACCATATTTTTCTAAATATGCATTTTCAATTTTTTCTGTAAGTTCAGAGATATTATTATCCCTTGTTTCTTTGTCTTGTTCTTGAACTTTTTCTTTCATTTCATCTTTGAAGTTTTCTTCTACAAATTCATAAATATCTTTATCTACTTCAAATGATTTATATTGGAATTTTGGTTTTCCAATTTCTTTTTGTATTTTTGATATAAATTTACATAGTTTTTTGATTTCTTTATGTGCTTCTTTTATTGCTTTTAACATTACATCATTTGGTACTTCATTTGCTCCTGCTTCTATCATTGTGATTTTTTCTTCTGTTGCTGCAACTGTTAAAGTTAAATCTGATTTTTCTCTTTCTTCTACTGTTGGATTTATTACAATTTTTCCATCAACTAATCCTACATTTACTGCAGCTGTTGGTCCATTAAATGGTATATCTGATATTGCTAAAGCTGATGCTGCACCTATCATTGCTGCAACTTCTGGTGAGTTATCTTGTTCTACACAAAGTACAGTTCCAACTATTACTACATCATTTCTAAAGTCTTTTGGAAATAGTGGTCTTAGTGGTCTATCTATTGCTCTTGATGTTAAAATTGCTTTGTCACTTGGTTTTCCTTCTCTTTTTAAAAATCCTCCTGGAATTTTACCTACACTATATAGTTTTTCTTCAAAATCAACTGATAATGGAAAAAAGTCTATTCCTTCTCTTGGTTCTTTTGAAGCTGTTACATTTACTAATACACATGTATCTCCATATCTAACAAGAACACTTCCATTAGCTAATCCTGCCATTTTTCCTGTTTCTATTACTAATTTTCTTCCTGCTAATTTTGTTTCATAAGTTTTAAACATAATTTTACTTCCTTTCTTTTTTTATTTGCACCTTTCTTTTATTTCAAGTAGTTTTAGATTGTAACCTCTATAATATACTAGTATTTATTTTTTCTAATACATTATACAAGCTACTTACCTAATCTACTTGAATATTTTTAAACTTAAACAAAAGCCCATGCTAAATAAATAGTCTGTGGGCTTCTATTTACAATTATTTTCTTAATCCTAGTTTTTCAACTATTGTTCTATATCTATTAATATCTTTTTTTGCTAAGTAGTTTAATAGATTTCTTCTTTTACCAACCATTTTTAATAATCCTCTTCTTGAATGGTTGTCTTTTTTATGAACTCTTAAGTGTTCTGTAAGTTCATTAATTCTTTCTGTTAAAAGAGCTACTTGAACTTCTGGTGAACCAGTGTCATTTTCTTCTCTTTTATATGTTGCAATAATTTCTTGTTTTCTTTCCTTTGTCATTTTTTACACCTCCTATTTTTTTCTTCCTAAAACCTGGCCTAAAGTTTAGGTGCTAAAGCTTTAAGCTAAGTAAAAGGTATGCTTAATTTAAAGCATACCTATTGTACTACATTTTGTAATAAATTTCAAGTTAAATCTTATAACTTTTACAGATTTTTGCAAATTTTTATTAATTTATACCCCAAGGACTACTTTGACTTCCATCTCCACTGTTTAGGTTTATTCTACTGATTGGGACATTTTCGACTATGACTTTTAAAGATCTAGGCAGTTTTATAGATGTGCTTGTCGATACCAAGCTTTCTGTTGTTGCTGGGGTGTTTGATAAACCTCCCCCACTTCTAAAACCTATTCCTAGTACATCAAATATTCCTGTTTGTGCGTTTTTATTTGGTGAAATCAATCTATTGGCATAATAAAACTGATTTCTGTCTGCCATTAATGCTTCAGCATAAAAATCTGTATCATTATTACTTTCTCTTGTTTTCACAGCTTTCATATGCTCTTCAATATCATTTACCTCATAAAAATTACTTTCTACTGTTACAGAATTTACTGAAACTAAGTCACCCGAAATTTTATATGGCTGTTCATCATTTTCCCAAGATCCATTATTAAGTATTCCATTTATAGCATTCCTGGTTCCATATTCATATGCCCAAATTACAGGGTAACTTACTTGATTTATAGTATGTACACTTCTATATTCTGCTCCAAAACCACCTGTATAATAAATCCAGTCATCTTCAACTTTTTCTTCATAATCTGCTTGTTTTATACTTCTTGCAGTAGCCCCTAAAGAAGAATTACTGTATAAGGTTTTTGCTGTGTTATTTAAAACATATACCATATTATTATAGAATCTTGCCGTAGTACTATACTCTATTTTAGTATTTGTTGCAGTACTTACTAATGTTGCATAATTTCCATTTATCTCTAATACTCTATAATCTAAATCTTCTCTATACACAGTCTGTGATACCCCTAAATCATCTGTTGTTAAATTAATATATGATGAGCCAGTTGGATAATAACTTACATAGTCTCCAACTAGAACTTCTTTATCTTTTATGCCGCTTACCGTACAACTAAATATAGCTGAATTTCCTGCATTATCATAAACCATAAATAGATATGTTCCATCTTTTGTTACTTCCCACTGTGATGAATTTAATTTTGTAATGTTACTTATTGTTGCATTTGTATAACTTTGTACTCCTGACTCATAATCTGCTGTACTAACTGTTATTATTGCACTACTTCCTATTACAGAATATGTTGTACTTCCCGTTGGTGGAGTCGTATCTATTTTAGTTACATTTCCTGTCGTAAGAGTTCCATAAGTACTTCCATATTTTAGTCTTGCATATACTGGACCATTTGATGATCTTGTTGGCTTGCTAGATGAATTGTATGTATACCAATTTGTTCCATTTAAGCTATATTGGATTTCATACTGGCTTCCTGCTGTTGATGTTATTGTTATTGTTACACTTTTATTTGTCCAATCCCTTGGTGAATAATCAAAGGTTATATAATCATCTCCATCAGGCACAGTAATTTTTGTAGTTGTACCTGAAGTTTGATTAGAAGTTATTTCATTTCCAGCATTATCTATTACTTTTACTTTAAAATAATATGTTGTTCCTGGACTTAAATTTCCAAATGTATATGTATTTGATGTTTGTTCTGTTTTCCAATAATATGAGCTTCCTCCATCACTACTCATTCCAAATACATATCCTCTAATACCACTTTTTCCATCTACTGAAGTTGCTGCTTTATCATCTACATTATTTGCCCTTATTTCTATTGTATTTTCTGTTACCTCCCAAACACTTGGTGTAAATTTATCTGGTGCTAATCTATCTATTTTATCAACTGTTGTTTGAACTTCTTCTGTTGTATAGTCTGAGTTTGGATCTTTATATCTTGCATATATTGTTGTGTTATTATCTGTTACAGTAATTGGATTTCCATCCATATATGTATCCCAATCTGTGTTTGATAATTTATATTGTAAGATATAGTAAGTGTCTGCATTGTTATTTATTGTAACGCTTACGGGACCTCTTGTCCAACCACTTGGACTTTTAGTAAATGTAATATCTGTACTTGGGTTAGGTAATCTTGTTGTTGTAACTTCATATGTGTATGACTCTTTTTCATTTCCTGCATTATCTGTTGCTTTTATTTTTATTTTATAAGTCGTACCTGGTGTTAATCCATTAAATGTATAACTTCCTTCTTCTTGCTGTCCTTCATATGTTTTTCCGTCATCTTTACTAAATTCAAAGTATTTAATACCACTTTTTCCATCTTTATCTGTTGCATCCCAGTCATCTGTACTTCCTGTTACAGTTATACTTGTTGCCCCTGTATTTGTAACACTTGGTCCAAAATCATATGGAGCTAGTCTATCTATATTTTCTACAACATGTTCTACAGTTTCGCCTGATAAATTGTTATTTTTTAGTCTTGCATATATTCTAGTATTATTATCTTCAATATTTAATTCTCCTGTGTAGTCTTGGAAATTGTTTCCGTCATATGAATACTCAATATCATATCCGCTTACATCTGAGTAAATTGCTAGTTTTACTGGACCTTTTGTCCATGTGTCTTTATTTGGTGTTTGCTCAAAAATTATATTTCCATCTGGTGTTTCTTGAGTTTCATCTGAAGTTGTACCCATAAATGGTCCTACTTCTGTTTCATTTCCCGCATTATCTATTGCTTTTACTCTTATTTGATAGCTTTCATTTTCTTGTAATCCCTCAAATGTATAGATATTTCCTTCTTGTAAATCTGTCCAATTTCCACCATTATTATTACTAAATTTATAGCCTCTTATTCCACTTTCTCCATCTACATCAGTTGCTGTCGCATCTTCAGTATTTGCTGTTATTTTTAAACTAGTTCTTCCTGGTGTTATTGTTGGGGTAAATTCTAATGGGTCTAACCTATCTATATTATCTATTGTTTCTTCCTTTTCTGGTCCTGTTTGATTTTCATTATTTTTTGCTCTTGCAGTTATTTTAGTATTATTATCTTCTATTTCTATTTCTCCATTATACTTTTCCCAACTGCCATTATTTATTTTATATTCTATACTTACACTACTTGAATTTGCTGTAAGTGTTACTCTTACTTTATCATCTGTCCAAGAAGTTGGTGTTTTTTCCATAGATACTACTATTTTATTTATGTCTGTTTCTTCTCCTTTTAAGCCTACATATGTAGTTTCATTCATAGTTACATTAAACATGTATCCTTCTTTTGTAATTACCAAAACATAGTCTTTTTCATAGTTTGGTGTTACTTCTTGAGCATCTTTAAACATAGAGTCTTTATTTATTCTTTCTGTTAATTTATCTAAAAATCCATCAAGATTGCCTTGATAATCTTTTGAAAGAGTCCTTGTTTTTATATCATCTAATTTTTCTTGATATTGCTTTATTTCAGTTTCCATCTTAGCTTGATTACTTTTTCCAAAAAGACCTCCATCTCCAGTAAGGGTTGCAATTGTAATCCCTGCTAAGATAATTAGGACTACAATTGTTACAACCAAGGCTATCATTGATATACCGCTATCTAACCTATTTTTCATTTTGTCCTCCTTTTTTATTCATTAGGTTGTTGTGCTTTTGTTATTTCTAGATTATATACATTTGCTATATCAGACATAGTTGAAACATTTAATGTCTTAGTTTCTCCTGGTGCTATTTTCCCAATATATCCATTTTCCTTGCATATTTCATTACCATTCTCATCTAACATTGTTAGTATAATTGGATAATCTCCTTTTTCTACACCAGTATTATTTTTAACTGTTGCTTTTAAGATACTTATTCCATCTTTTTGAGTAATTTCTATATTAGTTACTTCTAAGTCATCTATATATTTTGCTTCTTTCATTTTTTCACTTTTATTTATTCTTTCTCCTATATCTGATACTTCTACATATTTTTCTTCTGGTTTTTGTTCTTCCTTTTCTCCATCTTGTTTATTTACTACATTTTTTACAACTAATAGTATAGAAATTACAATTATTGCAATTAAAATAACTATTAAAATTAATCTTTTTTCAGATTTTCTCATCCTTTTATTAACTGTTTTATTTTCGTTCATATACATAACCTTTCTTTTTTAATTTATTCCCCATGGGCTACTTTGAGTTCCGCTTCCACTGTTTAAATTTATTCTGCTGGTTGGGACATTTTCGACTATGATACGCATAGATTTTGCTTGTCCATTAAGAAAATCATTTCTTGAAAGTAAGTTTGATGCAATTCCTAATCCGGTAAACGTCTGGTCCAAATAAGTGTCCAAAGGATACTACACCATTTGGAGATACATAAACTAATCTATTAGCATAATAATATCCTGTTTCCGAAGAATTCTGCACTAACATATTATAATACATATCTTTATCGTTATCTGAATTTTGAGTTTTTGCAGGTTTCATATGACTCTTTATATCACTTGGCAATTTGAAATATTTATTTTCAAATGTCATACTTGAAGCTGTAGCATATCCTATAAATGGTGCATTTTGTTCATCATCTTCTATGTATCCGTTATATTCTTGTAAATATATATTGGGGTAATCTATGTTATAAAGAGTTTTTGAGTTTCCATATCCTATGTAATATGGATCATAATGATAGTCATATCCCTCTTCTATTTTACTAGTTAAATCTGAAAGTTTTATACTTCTTGCAGTTGCTCCTAAAGATGAATTGCTATATAAGGTTTTTGCTGTATTATTTAAAACATAAACCATGTTATTATATAATTGTAAATATGTTCCGTTTATTCTTGTAGAAGTTAGTGTACTTATTAATGTTGCATAATTACCATTTATTTCTAGCACTTGATAGTCTAAATCTTCTCTATATATTGTTTGTGTAGTTCCTAAATCAGTTATGGTAGTTGATGATGATCCACTTGGAGAATAATTTACATAGTCTCCTACTAGAACTTCTCTATCTTTTATTCCACTTACTGTACAGCTAAATGTAGAAGAATTTCTTGCATTGTCGTAGACTATAAAGTAATATGTTCCATTTGCTGTAACTCTATATTGAGTATTACTTTGTTTAGTAATATTACTTGTTGTTGTATTATAGGATGTTGATACTCCAGATCCACCAGTGTCTGATGTTCCAACTGTAATTATTGCATAATCTCCATATGTGTTATAGCTTGTCCATCCAGATGGATTTGTTTTATCTATCTTTGTTACATTCCCTGTTGCTTCTTCTCCATAGTTACCATTATATGATAATCTTGCATATACTGGACCGTTTGATGATCTTACTGGTTTACTATATGAACTATATGTGTACCATGAATAGCCATCTAAACTGTATTGAATAGTATATTTACTTCCTGCTGTTGATGTTATTGTTATTGTGACATCTCCATTTGTCCAGTCTCTTGGAGAGTAATCAAAAGTAATATAATCTTCTCCATCTGGTATGCTTACCTTCGTTGTTGCCGAACTTTCATATGATGTTGTTAGATTTCCTGCATTGTCTGTTACTTCTACTTTAAATGTATAAGTAGTTCCTGGGCTTAAATTTCCAAATGTATAGTAATTAGAATATGTTGTTACCCAGTTGCTATATGTTTTTCCTCCATTACTACTCATTCCAAATCTATATTGCTTTATTCCACTTTGTCCATCTGTTGAAGTAGCACTTTTATCTGATGTACTTGCTGTTACTTTTATTGAATTTTCTGTTATATTACTAAAATCAGGTGAGAACTCCCAAGGTGCTAATCTATCTATTGTTGTTACTGTTGTACTTACTTCTGAAGTTGCATAATCTGAATTTGGATCTTTAAGCCTTGCATATACAGTTGTGTTGTTATTTGTAACAGTTACTGGGTATCCTTTAATATATGTACTCCAATTACTGTTTTCTGATGTTCTATATTGTAGTATGAAATAGCTATCTGCTGTATTATTTATAGTTACTTGAACTTGCCCTTTTGTCCAACTACTTGGATTTTTACTAAAGCTTATACAACTTGAAGGATTTGGAAGAGATGTTGTATTTGCCCAGTATGTTGATGATTCTGTTTCATTTTCTGCATAATCTACTGCTTTTACTTTTATTTGATAGCTAGATGATGGCGTTAGTCCTGTAAATGTATAACTTCCTTCTGTTACAGGTCCTTCATAGCTATATCCATTATCTTTACTAAAGTAATATTCTTTAATTCCACTCTTTCCACTTACTGAAGTTTCATCATCATCAATTGCATTTGCTGTAACTTCTATAGTTGTTGTTGTTTCTTCTGTTACATTTGGACTAAATGATTTTGGAGGTAGTTTATCTATATTATCCACTGTATATTGTTCTACTTCTCCTGCTGTTCCTTGATTTACTAATCTTGCTGATATTTTTGTATTATTATCTGATATTTCTATTGTGGAAGAATATCTATTATATGTTCCACCATTCAAAGAATATTCAATATCATAATTTCCGCTATCTGCTATTATTGTTACTCTTACTGGTCCTTTTGTCCAACTTTCAGGTTCTACACTAAATCTAACACTTCCTTCTGGTGCTTCTGCAACAGGTATCCCTTCTATTGGTCCTTCTTCTTTTTCGTTTCCCGCATTATCTAAAGCTTTTACTTTTATTTGATATGACCTTCCGACTTGCAAATTTCCAAATGTATATGTTCCTTCTGTTTGCAAATCTGTCCAACTTGAGCCATTATCATTACTAAAATAGTAGCCTTTTATATCACTTTTTCCGTCTACATTAGTTGCTTCTTGGTCATTTGTTTTTGCTACAACTCTTAGTTCATTCTTTCCTGGAGTTACAACTGGTATATAGTCTAAAGGTGGTAATCTATCTATATTAGTTATTGTTTCTTCTTTTTCTTGTCCTGTCTCTCCTTGATTATTTACTGCTCTTGCAATTATTTTTGTATTATTATCTTCTATTTCTATTTCTCCATTGTAGTCTTGCCAACTTCCGTCATTTAGTTTATATTCTATTTCTACATTTCCAGAACTTGCTGTTATACTTACTTTTACTTTGTCTTTTGTCCAATAGTCTGGAACTTTCTTAATTGTAATTACAGTATCATTTATATCTTCTTCTATGTCTTCTTCGTTATTTCCTAAGTATCTTGTTTCTTCCATTGTTACTTTAAATATGTATCCCTCTTTTGTAACAACTCTTATACTATCATTATCATAGTTTGGTGTTACTTCTTTAGCTTCTTTAAACATAGTGTCATTTTCTATTTTTTTTACTAATTTATCTAAAAATGTATCAACATTTCCTTGATACTCATTTGTTATTGCTAAAGCTTTTATTTCGTCTATTTTTTGTTGATATTGAGTTACTTCAGCAGATACCTTAGCATTGTTTGTTTTACCAAATAGTGCTCCATCTGTTACAACATTTGTTATTGTTACACCTGCTAAAATTAGTAAAATTATGATAGTTACAACTAAAGCAATTATTGTAATACCATTTTCTTGTTTGATTTTCATTTTGCTCCTCCTTTGTTAAATTTAAAAAAACAGAAATAGAACCTAAAATTTAGGTTTTATTTCTGCATTTATTTCTATATTCATTTTTATATTTTTTACTAAATATGTATTGTGTGTGTGTGTGCACAGCCCCAAGGCTTACAGCTTTTGCTTTTTTCATTTTTTTCTTCCCTTCTTCTCATTTGTTCTTTTTATATATTTATATATTAACTTTAATCTTTTGTCAATGCTTTTTTGCTTTCTATTCTACACTTTTTAAACTTTCTATCATGTCTATTTTCTTTAATGCAAAATATGTTGCAATATTTACTATTATTGTAAAGCCAAGAGTAATTAAGACTGCATAAACATAACTTTGAGGGAATATTATTTTTGCAAACCTTAACATATTAATTTCACATGTTCCTATGATATAGTAATTTAAGAAATATCCTCCGAACAAGTCCTAGTAATATTCCAATTATTGTTAAAATAATTGTTTCTCTTGTTATATACAAGTATACTTCTTTATCATAAAATCCTAAAACTTTAATTGTTGCAAGTTCACGAATTCTTTCACTTATATTTACATTTGATAAGTTGTATAAAACTACAAATGCAAGAAGTCCTGCAGATACAATTAAAATTATTACTACATAGTTTAAAGATTTCATTGTATCATCTAATGCTCTTATTGCTGTTGAAATATTTGTTAATGAAGATACTTTTGAATTTGCCATAATATCTGATGCTAATTTATCTTCTTGTTCTTCTGTTAAATTAACATTTTTAGTTAAAATTACATTTGTTTTATATTCTTCTCCAAATAGATTTTTATATGTATCTTTTGACATATATACATAGTGATAGATATAGTTTTCTACTACATTTGAAATTTTAACTTGTTTTTCATTTCCGTCATTATCTACAAGTGTAACATTATCTCCTTCTTTTACATTTAAAAGTTCTGCTGCTTTATCTGTAATACATATTTCGTTTTCTTTTAATTCTACTTTTTCTTTTGTTTTAAGGTCTAATATATTTATTAATCCATCTAAAGTATTTTGATCATCTGGAACTATTACTTGAACATCTTCTTCTAATTCGTTATTTTTTGCTGTCATAGATGTCATATATGTTTTTGCAAGTTTTTCTATTTCTTCTTTTCCTTTTAGTTCTTCTACATATTCTTGCAAACTAGCACTTTCTAGTCCACTTTTTAGGCTTATTTGCATATCATAATTAAATACATGCTGATATTGGTTTGGCATTATACTACTAATTGAATCTTTTAGTCCAAATCCTGTAAGTATTAATGCAGTACAGCCTAAGATTCCTATTATTGTCATTAAAAATCTTTTCTTATATCTAAATATATTTCTTACTGTTACTTTTTGTGAGAATTTTAAATGTTTCCAAATAAATGGTATTCTTTCTAGTATTACTCTTTTACCCATTTTAGGTGCTTTTGGCCTCATAAGAGTTGCTGGAGTTTGTCTTAATTCTTTATATACTGCATAAATTGTAGATCCTACTATACAGATTATAATTAACCAAAATCCTGCTGTTGCATAACTCCAATTAAAGCTAATTAAAATGTCTTCTATCTCATACATAATTGAATACATCATCCAAATCATTTTTGGAAGTAATATAAATCCTACACACATTCCTAAAAAACTTCCTATAGTACATGCAAGTGCTGCATATATAATATATTTACTTGCAATTTGAATTTTGCTATATCCTAAAGCTTTTAATGTTCCTATTTGTGTTCTTTGTTCTTCTACCATTCTAGTCATTGATGTTAATGATATAAGTGTTGCTACTATGAAAAATACTACTGGAAATACTTTTCCTATGTTTTCTACGCTTTCTGTGTCTTGTATAAAACTACTATATCCTGAGTTCATGGTTCTATCTAAAATATACCATGTTGGTTTTTCTATTTCGTTAATTTTTGCTCTTGCATCTATTAATTCTTCTTCTGCATCTCTTAGTTCTTTATTTGCTTCTTGTTCTTTTTCTTTTAGTTCTTGTTCTCCTTCTTCTAGTTCTTTTTTTGATGTCTCTATTTTATTTTTTGCACTATTTATTTGGCTATATGTAGAACTTTTTGTAGATTGTAAATTTTTTTCTTGTTTTTCTATTTCTTGTTTTGCTGCTCGCAATTTATTTTTTCCATCTTGCAACTGACTTTTTGCAGATGAAATTTCTGCATCTATCTTTGCAATTGAACTTTCTAATACTTTTTTGTTTTCTTCTAAGCTTGCTATTTGTTTTTCTAATTTTTCTTTTTCTTGTTCTAAAAATTCTTTTTGTTCCTCTGGAAGTGTTTCTTTGTCTATTGCCTCTACTATTTTTTGATATGCTTCTTTTGCTGTAGGAATCCCACTTTCTACTTCTTTTAGTGTACTATTTAAAATTCCTTTTTGTGCTTCCGCATTAGAAATTTCAGAGTTAAATTGTTCTTCTTTAGAAGCTAAATCTTTTTCATTTTGAGTTATTTCTTCTTTTGCTTGTTTTATTTTGTTTTCTGCATTTGCAAATTCTGTATTTGCTTTCTTCTCGTTTTGTAAAACTTCATTTTGTGCATCTTCAAGCTCTTTTTTTCCATCTTCTATTTGTTTTTTTGCATCATTTAATTCTGTTTCTACTTCTTGTTTTTTAGAATTAAATTCATTTTCTGCATCTTCTACTTTTTTAGTTGCTTTTTTTCTTAACTCTTCTTGTCTTTCTTGTTCTCTTGTTTCTTTTATTTCTTCTATTTTATTTATAGTTTCTTCTATATATTTTTCATAATTTGAACTAGAAGTCTTATATCCTTTAGGGTTTTCCACTTTTAAATATATATTTGTAAATATTTCATTTGCATTTACATTGTTTTTATTTATATAGATATAGTAGTCAACTTTTCCTGAACCTAATGAACTTGTTCCTCTATCTCTTGATAAATATATTGGGCTTTTAACAGTTCCTACTATTTTTAATTTATTTTGATGTAAATAGTCTATTTCTTCTCCATCATCATTTGTTTGTTTTTCTATTTCTAAATCTATTGTGTCTCCTATTTTTTTGTTATTTGCAGTTAAAAATAGCTCTTCTACAACACATTCATATTGATTTTCAGGCATTTTACCTTCTATTAATTCTGGTTTATTTATATCTTCTACACACATTACTTTTGCAACTAATTCTTTATTTTCGATTTGCAAAGTAGCATCAGTTTCATATGTTCCAATAACTTCTGATATATTTTCTACTTTAGATAATTCGTCAATATCTTTACTAGTTAAACCTAGTGTAGATAAAACTTCTACATCATATACATTGTGTGAATTAAAGTAGTCATCTATTGTATCTACCATGTCTGGCGAACTTGCTCTTAGACCTGCAAAAAAACCTACTCCTAAAAATGCCATAAGAAGTATTGATAAAAATCTTTTATATGTATTTTTTATTTCTTTTATACTATCTTTAAATAAAGCTTTTTTCAATAAATACACCTCCTCTTATAAACTAGATAAATAGAGATGTGTCACCAAATGGACATTTTTGTCCATTTGGACCTGTCCCCTATTGGACATTACCACTCAATTTCTTCTATTGGTTTTGGATTTTCATTTATTTCTATTTCTTGTGCTGTTCCATTTTTAAAATGTATAATTTTATCTGCCATAGGTGCAATTGCACCATTATGTGTTATTATTAATACTGTCATATTTTCTTTTCTTGCTGTGTCTTGTAATAGCTTTAATATTTGCTTTCCTGTTTTATAGTCTAATGCTCCTGTTGGCTCGTCACATAAAAGTAATTTTGGGTTTTTAGCTATTGCTCTTGCTATTGCAACTCTTTGTTGTTCTCCTCCTGATAGTTGTGAAGGGAAATTTTTCATTCTGTCTTTTAATCCAACTTTTTTTAGCACTTCTTCTGGATCTAAAGAGTCTTTACAAATTTCTGTTGCAAGTTCTACATTTTCTTTTGCTGTTAAGTTTTGTACTAAGTTATAGAATTGAAATACAAATCCTATATCTTCTCTTCTATATTTAATTAATTCTCTATTTTTTAATTTTGCTACATTTTTGCCATCAACTATTACATCCCCTGTTGTTACAGAATCCATACCACCTAAAATATTTAATGCTGTTGTCTTTCCTGCACCTGATGGTCCTACAATTACTACTAATTCTCCTTTTTCTATTTTAAAGTTTGCATTATTTAATGCTTTTATTGTAATTTCTCCCATTATATATTCTTTACATACATTTTTAAATTCTATATATGACATTAAAAATCACTTCCTTTTTAAGGATTTTTTCACCCTGATTATATCATAACAAAATCTTTTTTAAAAGAATTTAAATAAATTTTGATATATATATTTATACATCATATTTTTTATTTTATTTAATTAATTATATAAATTTTTTACAATTAAATTTATTCCATCTTTTAAGCCATTTATGTAGTATTTTTTTATTAATTCTCGTTGAAATTTGCTATTTTCTTCTTCACATTTGCAATAAATTTCAAAACCTTTTTCTGTTTCCTTTTTTAAATAATTTTCTAATTTTTCTTCTATTTTTTCTTTTTCATTTTTTATATATTTTACTTTTTTTATCTAAATTTATATTTTCATATATTTGACTTAACCTTTCTGAAAGTAAAATATTTAAATTCCTTTTTTCATTTTTTTAAAATTCATATATCCTCCTTGCTTCTTACAGCTTCACACTGTAAGTTTTGTATATTTTTTATTATACAATGTATAATATATATATCATTAATAGGAGTTTATTATGAAAGTTAAAACTTTGAATGGAAATTTAAATATTATTGGGAAAAATTTAAAAAAATATAGAGCTTTAAGAGGATTATCACAGCCTGCTATTTGTCGTAAACTAGATTTACTTGGTGTTACTATGTATATTTCAGATATTTATGAAATAGAACATGGCAAAAAAACTGTTAAAGACTTTGAAGCTTTTGCATTTTGTAAGGTTTTAGATATTTCTTTAGAAGAATTATATGAAGGTTCTGAAAAATATTTTGAGCAATAGTTTTAGATATATTATATATTTAAAACTATTTTTAAGTTTTAAAGACATTGTTTTGTTGCCTATTTTTTGTATTCTTAATGTAAAATGAAATAAATAAAGTGCAAAGAAGGTTTTGTTATGATAAATAATAAGTATAATGTAATATGTGAAAATTTCAAAAAGTTTCGTAAAGAAAAAAATTTTTCTCAAAGAGAGCTTTGTCAAAAACTAGAGTTATTAGGCTTAACTCTTTATAAAGCAGATATTTATGCTATTGAGCATAATAAAAGAGCTGTAAAAGATTATGAATTGTTAGCTTTTTCTATTGTTTTTGACAAACCTGTTACAGACTTTTATAAAAATGTTAAGGATTTTGAATAATAACACTTATTAATTTTTAAGTGTTATTATTTTTATTCCATCTATTAAACCGAAGTTTATATGAAAATTTAAAATCAAAATTACATTTTTCATATATTAAATCTTCTAGCTCTTCTAATTGTTTTTTATCTTTTACTTTTTCTCTTATGTTTTCTTTTATATTTTTTATTTTTTCTTCAATTTCTTTATATGTTTTTGTTTTACAATATATTTTACTATATTTTTCAAGCTTTTCGTCTATTGATAAATCTAATTGACTTACATCAAAAATATCTTCATTATCTAACATATTTTCAATATTTTCTTTATATATGTTTTTTCTTTTTTCTATATTTTTCTTTATATCTTTTATATTATCTATATTTTCTATATCTTCTAAAACATCAATAAATTGTGCTAGTAAATACATCTCTATATCTTTTGTACTTATTTTTTCTTTCATATTATTTCCTCCTTTTTCCTTTTTTATTATATCACTAAAAAATTAATCGACAATATTTTATTGCCTTTTTGTTAAAAAAGTTATATAATTGTTTATATAATTATTGTAATTTTATTTTGGGGGTGTAATTTATTTTGAGTAAATTGTTAAAACTTTATTCTAAACTAAAACAAGAAAATCCAGAAACACTATATCTTTTTAAAAGTGGTATATTTTGTATTGCAATTGATGATGATGCTTTAACTTTATCAGAATTATTTGATTTTAAAATTATTGATTTAAATGCAAATAGTATAAAATGTGGATTTCCAATAAGTAAAATTAATTATTATTGTTCACTTTTAAATATTAATAATGTAAAATTTGAAATAATTGACCCAAATACTACAAGTAGAAGTATAAATAAAGATTTTTTAGTTTATCAATCTATAATAAATGAAATTTTAAAAGTAAATTTTGATGAAATTTCTTTTAAAGATGCATTTTTTAAGTTTCAAAAAATACAAGATGAATTAAAAAAAATTAATAACTTACCAACTTCTTAAGAAAAGTTGGTAAGTTTATTTCTATTTTTCGATTGTTTTATTTAACATCCATAAATGTTTAATATATGCTGATATATAGTTATCCATTAAACTTGATGTTGCATACTGTTTACTATTATCTGACTTTTCTTTTATTTCAATTACTTTCTTATTTAATGTTTCATAATCTTTTATAATATTTTCATAGATTTGGCATTCTTTTATTTTTTCGTTTTTTGCTTCTTTTATACATGTAGTATTTAAATAATCTTGCATTGTTCCTAATGGTATTCCTCCAAGCATCAAAATGTGTTCTGCTATTTCATCTATTTGTTCATTTATTTCATTATATAGCTCTTCTAATTTTTCATGTACTACAAAAAAATCTTTTCCATATACATTCCAATGGTAGTTTTGAAGCTTTCTATAAAAAACATTTAAATCTGAAAGCAAACAATTTAAATTTTTAATTAATTCTTCCATATTAAAATCTTCCTTTCTTTTTTACTTTATCTTAAGATTTCCATTTTTTAAAATTATATACATTTTTATGAAAGGAAGTTATTTTAGCTATAAAATTTGTTCTTTTTTTATTCCTGTTATTTTTGTAATTAAATCTATATCAATTTTTTCATTAAGCATTTTTTTAGCTAAAGTCAAAGCTGCCTCTTTTCTCCCCTCTTTTCTTGACTTTCTATCTCTTGCAGCATATTCTCTATCTAACATTCTTTCTACTGCTAATTTCATATTACCAACTCCTTTGTTTAGTTTTTTTATTAATTCTTCTGCTTTTTCTTTTCCTATTTTTTCTTGATAAATATAATATATTATTTTTTTCAATTCTTCTTTTGTTCTTAAATTTTTTGCTTTACTTATTATTAATGCAAATACTGCTACTAACTCGTCTTCTGTTTTTGCTTTTTCTATTAATAATAATTTTGAAAAAAATAGTTCATCTTCTTCTAGTTCTTTTTTACTATATTCATTTATATCTATTATATAATAGCTACCTAATCCTGGTATTTCTATTCCTTCTAACTTTTCTTGGCATTCTTTTATATATTTTGCTACATTCCATTTTCTTTTTCCTGTGTATATTACTATAGGTATTACTGCTGGCAATTTTTCGTCTTTTTTTAATTTCTTCTTGTGGTCTAAGCATGAATTCATAATTTCTATTTCGTATTCTAATATTCTTTTTGGCATATTATAATCTATACTTGTTTGATGTTCTATTAAGAAAAAGATTTTTTGATCTTTCTTCTTATATACTACATCTGATTCTCTATTTTGATACCTTTCATTTATATAACTGCTATTATATTTTTCTATTTCGTCTTTGTTTATTTTCTTTTTTAGCTTTAATATTCTATTTATTATTTCTACTACTTCTTTTTTATTATCTAAATACAATCTAAATATTTTATCATGTGGATTGTTTATTCTATTTTGACTCTTAATATATTTTTCATTTGCTTTTAATTTACTGTCTTGCATTTTACTTATTTGTTTTTGATATTCTAAATAATCTTGATATGAAAATGTCTTCATTTATTCCTCCTTATTTTAGCATAGTTTTATTTTATAGTCAATGTTTATTTAAAAGTTAATTTGTCTTTTTTTATTACCTTCTTTCTTCTTTAATATTTTTATTTTTTACTTTTCTTAGATTTTTAATTTGATTTTAAAAACTTTGAATTTTAAAATTTTGAACTAAATTTTTTTATTTCCCATATATTAACATCTTTATTTTCTTTTTTCAAGTTTTTTATATAAACTTTTTTAACTTTCCATCGCAATATTTTACTTTATTTGACACAATATTCTAAATACTTATTATTTCTCCTATTTTTCTTTGTTTTTAGACAAAATAAAAGCCTATTTAGGATTAAACTAATAGGCTTTTATTATTTATTTTATTTAAAACTTACTGAAGATTGAGAACCAAATGTTGCATTTTGAGTTGAACTATATAGTTCTTCTCCTGTTCCTGCATCTGTTATTGTAACTTTTATAGCTACTGCTTCTCCATCTTTTCCTGAAAGTGATACAGAATAATTTGTCTCGTTTTTGCTTATTCCTGTTCTTCTTTCACTATTTACTGTAATATTTACATTTGGACTTTCTTTATTTTCTGAGCTTGTGTTTCCACTTTCTTTATATCCACCTGTTATTCCTTTTACATTTATATTTACTGTAAGATTTTTTGTTTCTGCTACTTTGTTTACTGTTAATGTTATTGTAGTTCCCTCGTCAACTTCTTTATTTGCTTCTATACTTTGTGCTGTAACTTTTCCGTTGTCTGATGTTGCATCTTTATATGATACATTAACTATTAATCCTAAATCTTCTAATGCTTTTTTAGCTGATGCTTCATCTTGACCAACTACATTTGTTACTGTTACTTGTTTTATTCCTGTTCCAATACTTACATGTATTTTAACAGTATCTCCTGCAAAAGCTTCTGCATTTGCTTCTGTTTCTTGGCTAATTACTATTCCTTCTTCTACTCTTTTACTTGTTTCTTCAACAACTTCTGCTTTTAAATTTGCTTCTTCTAGAGCTTTAATTGCTTCTTCTTGTTCCATTCCTACAACTTTTGGTACTGTTGTTGTTTCTTGTCCTTTACTAATTACAACTGAAACTGTACTTCCTTGTTTTACATTGTTATATCCTTCCATATAACTTGGGTCTTGTGATATTACATGACCTGCTTCTACATCTTTGTTGTATTCTTCACTTGATACTTCAAATACAAGTTTTGCATCTTCTATTTGTTTTTGGGCTTCTTCTTTTGTTAACCCTACAACATTTGGCATTGCAACTTCAGGTGGGTTTGTAATATTTAATACTAATAAAGTTCCACCTAAGCTTAAGGCAAATAGCAAGATTAGTCCTACTATAATGCTTAAAGCTTTATGTCTTTTAATAAATGCTACAAATTTATTATCTTTTTTCTTACCTTTTTTATCTTCTGGGCTATTTCTTAAATTATCATACATTTCTGTACTTAATCTTTGTGTTTTTGCTGTTGGGTCATATTCATTTTCTTCTACAAAATCTCCATCTGGATCTTTTAGTGCTTTTCTTAAATCAATTAACATTTCTGATGCTGATTGATATCTTAAAGTAGTATCTTTTTGAAGTGCTTTCATTATTATTTTATTTACTGCTATTGGTACATGCTTATTTAATTCAATTGGTTCTTCTGGTTCTTCTTGCATATGTTTTAATGCTACTGACACTGGTGTATCTGCATCAAATGGAACTTTTCCTGTTACCATTTCATACATTACAACTCCTAATGAATATAGGTCTGATTTTGCATCAGTAAATCCACCTCTTGCATGTTCTGGTGAGAAATAGTGGACTGAACCTATTGTTGTTCCAAATGCAGTAATAGTTGAATTTGATACCGCTTTTGCTATTCCAAAATCTGTTACTTTTGCTATTCCATCTTCTGTTATTATTATATTATGTGGTTTTATATCTCTATGTATAATATTGTTTCTATGTGCTGTTTCTAATGCTGAAGCAATTTGAATTGCTACATTTACTGACCATTTCCAAGGAAGTGGTCCTCTTTCTTCAACAATTATTTCTTTTAGAGTTTTTCCTTGAATTAATTCCATTACTATATAATGAAGAGTTCCTTCAACACCTACATCATATATTGATACAATATTTGGATGTGTTAGTCTTGCTGCTGATTGAGCTTCTACTTCAAATCTTTTGATAAATTCTTCGTCTGTTGTAAATTCATCTCTTAGAATTTTTACTGCTACATTTCTTTTTAGTACTTTATCTACAGCTTTATATACTGTAGCCATTCCCCCATTACCTATTTTTTCGACAATCTCGTAACGACCGCCTAATATTTTACCCTCTAAATTCATATTTTATCTCTCCTTAAAAAAGTGTTAATCGTAGAAAGTTATATATTTTTTATTACAACAACTGTTATGTTGTCATATCCCCCATTATTATTTGCTTTATCTACTAGCTCTTTTGGTGCTTGTTCTATATCTTTCTTTGCTTCTTTGAATATTTCTTCTTGGCTTACCAAATTAGTTAAACCATCTGAACACATAATTAATATATCTTCTTTTAAAAATCCTTTTACCATTACATCTGGCTCTACAAAAGCATTGCACCCTAGAGCTTTCATTAACATATTTTTTTGTGGGTGATGCATTGCTTCTTCTTTAGTTATTGTTCCGTCTTTTACTAATTTTTGAACATAACTGTGGTCTTGTGTTAATTTTCTCATAAATTCTTTTCTTATTCTGTAAATTCTACTATCTCCAACATGTCCTATATATACTTTATTATTATATATTAAACAAATTTCTAAAGTAGTACCCATTCCTTCTAATTCTTTATTTTCTTTTGATTTTTCATATACTACCATATTTGCATATTCCATGCTACTTCCTACTAATTGAATTATACTTTCTCTATCTTTTGGTATTTCTTTAAAATTATTTTCAATATAGCTTTTTGCTGATTGGATAGCTAATTTACTTGCTATTTCTCCTCCGTTGTATCCGCCCATTCCATCTGCTAGCATATACAACTGGACTTGATCTAATGAATCAGATATATAAAATGAATCCTGATTTATTTCTCTTACCTTTCCTATATCTGACTTAGCATAGGCTTTTATCATGTACTCACCTCTTTTAGACTTGCTATCTTTTAATTATATTTCTTCTTTCTATTTTATATCACAAGTTTATATTTTTTGCAATTGTTTTAAATATATTTATGAAGTTTATTAAGTTTTGGCACAAAAGAAAAAAACTATGCAAATTTAGGTTAATTCTAGACTTACATAGTTTTTAGTAATTTCCTTCTTAATGTATCTTCGATTTATTAAGTCTATATTAAATTTGAATTTTTAAAATCACTTTTCTACATATTGAATTTTTGGTTTTCTTGAGCGTTCAGTGTTACAAATATAAAGTGACACGAAAACCAGCGTAAGGAAAGGTAATGCTAGGAGTGTTAATAAAACGATAAGAGCTGGGATAGTTAGAGCCAGAATCGTTGCAATTGCCTCCACGAAAAACTCGATAATTGTAATCACTAATGCAATTAAAGTTATACCTCTTTGTTTTGTGCTTTTTACTCTCATTTGTTTTTCTCTCCCTTTCATTTTTTAATTTCTTTTGTTAGTATTTCTTTTTTACTTTGTTTTATGCTTATTCTTTTAGCATATATTTATTTTATATATTCTTATGTATTTAGTTAATATGTTGTAGTAAAATACTTCTTTACATTTTTATTACAATTTTTTTGTTTCTTTTTGTCTATCTTAATCTTTTAGATTGACTAATTTAAAATAGGCTTGTATAATAGATATATCAATGTTTAGGAGATTTTAATATGAATAGTTATTTTGAAAAATTAGAGTTATATAAAATATTTGATATTTTAAAAGGATATTGTTCTACAATATCAGGAAAAGATTTCGTAAGTAAGCTTTTACCTAGTTCTAATTCTTTAGAAGTAAAAGAAATGCTTTTAGAAACTTTTGAAGCAATTAATTTAAGTTTTAGAAATTCTTTTCCTTCTTTTTATGACTTTTTTGATATTAGTGTAGATTTAAAAACTTTAGAAAGTGGAAATAGTTTAAGTTGCAAATCTTTATTAAACTTAGCAAAAATTTTAGAAAATGCTAGTTCTTTAAAAGAATATTTTAATAAAGATTTTTTAGACATATCAGATTATCCTACAATTTCTAAATATTTTAATATGATATATACTAATAAATCAATTTCAGACAAAGTCTTATCTTGCATAATAGATGAAAATACTTTAGATGATAATTCTTCTAAAGAGCTTTTATCTATTAGAAGAAAGAAAAGAAATCTAGAACAAGATATTAGAAGCAAGTTAAACCAAATGATACATTCTTCTAAATATTCAAAATATATTATGGAAAATGTAGTAACTATTAGAAATGACCGTTTTGTAATTCCTGTAAAAGAAGAGTTTAGAAATGAAATTAAAGGATTTGTTCATGACATTTCAAACGCAGGTTCTACAGTATTTATTGAGCCTACATCAGTTTTTGAAATGAATAATAGTTTAAATAAATTAAAATTAGATGAAGAAATTGAAATAGAAAAAATATTGCAAAAACTTTCTATGCTTTTTGTTCCATATTTAGATGAGTTAAAAAATGATGTTAATATTTTAGGAAAGCTAGACTTTATATTTGCAAAAGCAAAATATGCTAAAAAGCTAAATGGAACAATTCCAAATATTTCTTCTGACAAATCTTTTAACTTAAAAAATGCAAGACATCCTTTAATAGATAGCAGTAAATGTGTTGCAAATGATATTTATATTGATAACACTACTTCTATTTTATTAATTACAGGACCAAATACAGGTGGAAAAACAGTTACTTTAAAAACAGTAGGGCTTTTAACATTAATGGCATGTTCAGGTTTAGCAGTACCTGTATCAGAAAATTCTAGTATTTATGTATATGACAAAATATTTGCAGATATTGGAGATGACCAAAGTATATCAGATTCATTAAGTACTTTTTCATCACATATGACAAATATTGTAGATATTACAAAAAACGCAACACCTAATTCTTTAATATTAGTTGATGAATTAGGTTCTGGAACAGACCCAATAGAAGGAGCAAATCTTGCAATTAGCATTCTAGACTATTTAAAAACTTTAGGAGCTACAACAATTGCAACAACTCATTATCAAGAATTAAAAAGATATGCTTTAATAACTCCAGGATTTAAAAATGCATCTGTTGAATTTGATATTTCAAAACTTGCACCTACCTATAGGTTACTAATTGGAATTCCGGGAAAAAGTAATGCTTTTGAGATAAGTAAAAAATTAGGACTATCAGAAGAAATTATTGATAAAGCAAAATCTATGATGAAAAAAGATGATATAAATATTGAAGAACTTTTAAAATCCATTTATGATGATAAAGCTCTAATTGAAAACGAAAAAGAAAAAATATTAGAAAACTCTTCTAAAATAGAGGTTTTAGAAAAAGAATTAGAAACGGATAAAAGAAAATTAGAAGAAAGAAAAAAAGAAATAATTGAAAATGCAAAAATAAAAGCAAGAGATATTTTATTAGATGCAAAAGAAGAAGCAAATGATATTATAAAAAGCATGTCACAACTTCCTTCATTTTCTAAAAAAGAAGCAGATAATTTAAGAAATAAATTAAATAAATCAATTTCTGATATAAAGCTTCTTGATAATAGTAATAATACTGCAGATATTAGTAATAAGGAAAATAACAAAGAAAATTTTATTAATAAAAAAGATGTAAAAAAGAATTTGGAAGTATATATTCCAAGTTTAAATACATCTGGAATAATAGTATCTAATCTTTCAAAGGATAATACTGTTCAAGTACAAATAGGTTCTATGAAAATGAATTTAGAACTTTCAAAATTAAGAAAAGCAAATACTAATGTTTCTACTAGTAGTTCTAAAAATACAAATAAAAAAGATAAAAATAGCAATAATTTAAGTGATAATTATACTAAAATTTCTAAAACAAGAACTGTAAAATCAGAAATAAATGTAATAGGGCAAAATGTAGACGAAGCAACATTTGTAATAGATAAGTTTTTAGACGATGCTTCTTTAGCAAAACTTCAAACAGTTAGAATTGTTCATGGTAAAGGAACAGGAAAACTAAGAGAAGGAATACACAAATTTTTAAAAACAAATCCACATGTAAAATCATTTAGGCTTCGGAACATTTGGTGAAGGAGAAATGGGAGTAACAGTTGTCAATTTGAGATAATGGGGACAGTTCTCATTTCTCTCATTTTTGTCGAATTTTGTCGAATGAGACTTTTAGGGACAGACTTAAGACAAATGGGACAAATGGGGACTTAAGCAATTTGGTCTCATTTAAGACAAAAACGCTTAAGCCCCTCTTTTTCTCACACATATTTTTCTATAATTAACACTGTTCTTCCGCTTCTTGTAGTTCCATCAATTCCTTTTACAGTAAATCTTCCTTTCCCTCTTACTGTAATAATATCTCCAAGTTTTATTTGTTTTGAAAGTTTTGTTTCACTTTTTCCATTTATAAATACTCTTTCTTGCTCTATTACAGTTTTAGCTTTACTTCTAGATTTCCTTATTAAATCTGACACTATATTATCTAACCTTAATGATGGTACAATTATTTTTATCTCTTCTTTTTCTGGAATTTTAACTTTTAAATCTTTTATTTCTACTACCTCTATTTTGCTATTCTGAAACCTTGTTAAACTTGGAAGTTCTTTTTCTAAAATACTTGCAAAATCACTTATAGTAATTATATCTGCTCCATCTTTTCTAACTAGTATATCTCCTACCATCTCTCTTTTTAGCCCAAGTTTTACAATTCCACCTAAATAGTTTCTATGACTAAACTTTCCATAGTCTTCTTCTTGCAGTTTTATTCTTACTACTTTTAAGAATTTAGGATAATTTTTTTCAATCATTTCATCAGTATATTTTTCTGGATATACAATTAAGATTTTTCTTTCAGAATCTTCATACCCACCATAAAGTTTATAATTTTTATAGTCTATTTTTCTTAGAAAATTTTCTACTAATGAAATTTGATACATATCTAAAAAATTTGTATTTTCTAGCTTTTCTTTTGTCTTAGACATTTCTATTTTATCTAAAACTTGTGCTAAACAGATTTTATCTTCTTGTTTTCTGTAATCATTTAAAAGTGTCTTCTTATCCACTTTTTATTCCTCCTTGTGTAAACTAATTTGTTTTACTTTTTTTATAATACTTTTTTTGTCTAATCCATAGATTTCTTCTAATTCTTCTACTTTTCCATGTTTTATAAACATATCTGGATATGCTAATTTTTCAAATTTAATATTTTCTTTATTTTCTATGTTCTCTATAATTAGTTCTTCTACAGCTGTTCCTAATCCATTTATTTTTGTTCCATCTTCTATAGTTATAACTTTATTTGTTTTTAAAATAGAATTTTTTATAGTTTTACTATCTAATGGTTTTAAAAATCTTGCATTTATTACTTCTACATCTATTTTTTCTTTTTCTAATTTAATTGCTACATCTTCTGCTCTTGAGACCATCTTTCCAATTGCAATTATTGATATATCTTTTCCTTTTTTTATTATTTCCGCTTTTCCAGTTTCTATTTTTTCATGATTTTTAAAGCTTCTTTCTTCTCCACCTCTAGGATATCTAATAACTACTGGCTTACCTAAATTTACTGCATATTCTAGCATTTGTTCTAATTCATAAAAATCTTTTGGTGCTAGTATTTCTAAATTTGGAACTAATCTAAAAAAAGCTAAGTCAAATTCTCCTTGATGCGTTTCTCCGTCTTGACCTACAATTCCTGCTCTATCTACACACATAACAACAGGTAAATTTTGAATTGCTATATCATGAATAACTTGGTCATATGCTCTTTGATAAAATGATGAATATATTGGAACAACTGGGATAATTCCGTCTTTTGCCATACCTGCAGCTAAACCTAGTGCATGTTGTTCTGCAATTCCTATGTCGAAAAATCTATCTGGAAATTCATTTGCAAATTCTTTTAGGCCTGTTCCATCTTTCATTGATGCAGTTATTGCGACTATTTTTTTATTTTCTCTTGCAAGCTTTACTAGTTTTTTTCCAAAAACTTTAGAATAATCATCTTTCTTTTTATTTAAACTCTCACCTGTAACCAAGTCAAATGGTCCTGTTGCATGAAATTTATCTGGATTTTCTTCAGCCTTTACATATCCTTTTCCTTTTTTAGTCAAAACATGAATTAAAACCGGTCCATCTAGTTCTTTACTAATTTTAAGCATCCTTTCTAACTCTTGCTCATCATGCCCATCAACTGGCCCTAAATATCTAAAACCAATATCTTCAAAAAACATCTTTGGAATTACTAATTGTTTTATACTCCTTTTTATTCTTTGAATTATTTTAACTGCTGGCTTTCCAATTAGAGGAACCTTAAGCAATGCTTTTTTTATTGACAAACTAGATTTTGTGTATGTTCTTTTAGTTCTAAGTTTGCTTAAAAACATACTCATTCCGCCTATATTTTTAGATATGCTCATTTCATTATCATTTAATATTACTGTCATTTTTGTTCCACTGTATCCTGCATCATTTAATGCCTCTAATGCCATTCCGTCCGAGTAAGTGCTCCATCTCCAATTACAGCAATTACAGAATTTGTTTCATTTTTAATATCTCTTGCTCTTGCCATACCAAGTGCTGCTGAAATTGATGTGCTACTATGACCTGTATTAAAACAATCAGTCTCTGACTCATTTGTCTTTGGAAAACCTGCTATTCCATCTAGCTTCCTTAAAGTCTTTAACTCTTCTTTTCTTCCTGTTAAAATCTTATGCACATAAGTTTGATGCCCAACATCCCATATAATTTTATCTTTTGGCAAATCAAACACACTGTTAAGAGCAATAGTAAGCTCTACAACACCTAAATTTGAAGCTAAATGTCCTCCGTTTTTTGACACAATTTCTAATATATATTTTCTAATATCATCTGCTAAAATTTCTTTTTCTTCTTTATTTAATTTTTTCAAATCTTCACTTGAATTTATTTTTTCTAACATTACTACCACCTTTTTAATTTAAAGCAAAAAGATTATATCATCAATTTTCAATTTTGTCGAGAAAATAGGGGACAGTTCTCATTTCTCTCATTTTTGCCGAATTTTGTCGACTGAAAAATGATGAGACAAATGGGGACAGACTTGAGATTTTTGGGGACGGAGCATTTTTGTCTCATCATCAATTTTATTTTTGCATATAAAAAAGATAGCACTAAAATTTAGTGCTACCTTTAGAGGTATATTCCCCTAGATGTCACAAGTTATTGTTAAAACTTGTTAGTCGCCAAAAGTTGGCCATCTTTTCTTTTCAGGAGCTTCATAACCATTTGCACGGTCATGACGCATAGCTTCTTCAGCACTACCTGTCATTTGAAGAGTTTCAATTACATCTCTTAGAAGTTCTAACTTCTCTTTCTGGTTTTCACCTTGTTCAAACTCTTCAATAAACTGGTCTGAATAGCCTGCCTCCTTTAACAATGCTCTCCGAGCTTCAGGTTTTAACAATGATGTCATATTTTCTACCTCCTTTTTGCTAAACCTTATAGTATAATATCATTATACCATTTTTTATGTAAATAGTCAAAATTCATATAATTTTAAATTGCGATGAGACAAAAACGCTCCGTCCCTAAAAATCTCAAGTCTGTCCCCTATCTATCAAAAAAGATGCCAAACTTTTGGCACCTTTTTAGGATTTTGCAAGAATTAGATAATTCCTTCTCTTCTAAGGTCTCTTCGAACAACTTCAATATCAAAACTTGACTCTTTCAATTTTTTTATGACTTTTTCTTTTTTAAGGGGATTTCTGATTAAATCAATTCTTTCTATTTCGTGTTCTAAAAGTCCTTTTTTCCTTAATTCTTGCTTAAGCGTATGATTCACTTCGCTTTATCCTCCTTGCTGCATCTTCACAGCAGGTTATATTATACTACATTTTTCTATATTCTTCAACTGTTGTTAAAGCTATATTTTTTACCTATAAAAGCTTATTTTTTATTCAATTACAATCTTTTTATCTTTTACAGTGACTTTAGCGACTTTATTTTTCTTGATTTTACCGTCTAAAATTGCTTCTGCTAATTTATCTTCTAATACATTTTGGATTGTTCTTCTAAGTGGTCTTGCTCCAAAGTTTTTGTCAATTCCTTCACTTGCAATTAATTTTTTTACTTTAGAGTCTAATTCTATTTTTATTTTTTGTGCTTCTAATCTTTTTGTAACTTCTTTTAGCATAATATCAATAATTTTGTCTATTTCTTTGTCTGTTAGTTTATGGAACACTATTATTTCATCAATACGGTTTATAAATTCTGGTCTTAATTCCTTTTTTAAGGCTTCCATAACTTCTTTTTTTATTTCTTCATATTCTTTTTTTGTTTCTTCTTTTTTGTCTGCATCTTTTGAAGTTCCAGCAAATCCTAAAGTCTTTTTATCTGTAATTAATCTTGCGCCAATATTTGATGTCATAATTACAACTGTATTTTTAAAGTTTACTGTTCTTCCTTGTGAGTCTGTTAGCCTTCCATCTTCTAGGATTTGTAAAAGCATGTTCATAACATCTGGATGTGCTTTTTCGATTTCATCAAATAGTATTACTGAATATGGTTTTCTTCTTATTTTTTCTGTTAATTGTCCTCCTTCGTCAAAACCTACATATCCTGGAGGTGAACCTATTAGTTTTGATACTGAATGTGGTTCCATATATTCTGACATGTCTATTCTTATCATTGCATTTTCGTCGCCAAAAAGAGCCTCTGCTAATGCTTTTGCAGTTTCAGTTTTTCCAACTCCTGTTGGTCCTAAGAATAGGAATGAACCTATTGGTCTTTTTGGGTCTTTTAAACCAACTCTTCCTCTTCTTATTGCCTTTGCAACCGCTTCTACCGCTTCATCTTGTCCAATTACTCTTTCATGAAGTGTTTTTTCTAGATTTTTTAGTCTTTCGTTTTCATCTTCTGTAATTTTTTTTGCTGGAATTCCTGTCCAACTTGCAATTACTTCTGCTATATTTTCTTCTGTTATATTTGTAATAGATTTATTATTTTTATTTTTCCATTTCTTTTGTTCTTTTTCATATTTTTCTTTTAAACTTCTTTCCTTATCTCTTAAGGCTGCTGCTTCTTCAAATTTTTGTGTTCTTACTGCCTCTTCTTTATCTTTTGTTACATTTTCAATATCTTCTTCTAGTTTTTTCAAACTATCTGGCTCTGTATATGTTTTAAGTTTTGCACGAGATGCTGCTTCATCTATTAAGTCTATTGCTTTATCTGGCAAGAATCTATCATTAATATATCTAATAGACATATCAACTGCTGCATTAATTGCTTCATCTGTTATTTTAACACCGTGATGAGCCTCATATTTATCACGAATTCCTTTTAAAATTTTAATTGTGTCATTTCTTGTAGGTTCATTTACAGTAACAGGGCTAAATCTTCTTTCTAATGCTGCATCTTTTTCTATATATTTTCTGTATTCATTAAGTGTAGTAGCACCAACTAATTGTATTTCTCCTCTTGCAAGAAGTGGTTTTAAGATATTTGCTGCGTCTATTGCACCTTCAGCTGCACCTGCTCCTACTATTGTATGAATTTCATCTATGAATAAAATTACATCTCCTGCTTTTTTTACTTCTTCTAAAGCTTTTTTTATTCTTTCTTCGAAATCTCCTCTATATTTACTTCCTGCCACCATTCCTGAAATATCGACAGTTACTACCCTTTTATCTTTTAATATTTCTGGAACATCTCCTGATACTATTTTTTGAGCTAATCCTTCCACAATTGCAGTTTTACCAACACCAGGTTCACCTATCAAACATGGATTATTTTTTGTCCTTCTAGATAAAATTTGAATAACTCTTTCTATTTCTTCTTTTCTTCCTACAATTGGGTCTATCTTTCCTTCTGCTACTTTTTTAGTTAGATCTTCTCCAAATTGATTTAAAGTTGGAGTTTGATTATAGCTTCCTTTTTTATTAGTTCTGCTATTTTTTCCTTCATTTCCTGATAAATCTTCTCCTTCGTTTATAACTTTTACAAGATTTCCATATAGTTTTGGAATTGAAATATTTAGGTCTATTAAAATTCTATTTGCTACACTATCTCCTTCTCTTAAAATTCCAATTAAAAGATGTTCTGTTCCTATATAGTTGTACCCTAGTTTTCTTGCTTCTACAAATGAACTTTCAATAACTCTTTTTGTTCTTGGAGTAAATCCTAATGTTTCTGAAATTGGTTCTTGTCTTCCTATTAATTCTACAATCTCGTCAATTATATTTTCAGATGTTAAACCATTATCTTCTAAAACTTTTGATGCTACTCCATTTTCTTCTTTTACAAGTCCATATAATATATGTTCTGTACCTATGTAGCTATGTCCTAATTGAAGTGCAAGTTCATTTGCAAGTTCAATTACATTTTTTGCACTATTTGTAAATTTGTATATCATAATTATCACCCTTTCTTTTTTTATTTTCTCTTCGACAAATTTTTCTTGACTTATTTTTTTACTATGCTAAAATATATCACATACACTTTTTGATAATTGTTTATCTTATTTGATAAACATAAGCTTTAAGGGGGTATTAGCATCATGAAAAATTTTACTATCAAAAAATGTATCCTTATTTTATTTATTATGTTTTTTGCTATTTATTTGTTTTTAAAAACTGGAAATCTATTTGTGCCTACACTAATAGCATTTGCTGATTTTATTTACATTTATTATATTTATAGCATTTCATAATAAATTTGTTAAAGTCTCTTTTTAGAGACTTTATTTTTCATTTAAAATCTGTTTTATAACTTCTGCTCTTTTTTCATCCATTTCTAGTTTTTCATATTTTTCTCCTAAAAATTTTTGAAGATTTGCAGGTTTTGTATATAAGTACAATTTTTGTACTTTTAAATCTGTAAGTTCTTTTAAAATACCTAAATCTGTTCCAAGCTTTACATTAGATAATAATTTAAAAGCTTCTTTATATGATATTTTTCTGCAATTTGAAATAATACCATAACTTCTATAAACTAAATCTTCTAAATCTAATGCATCTTTTGTAAGTAATTTTCTTGCTTTTCTTTCTTGTGATATTACTTTTGAAACTATTGCATTTAAATTTTCGACAATTTCTTCTTCAGAAATTCCAAGTGTTTGTTTATTAGAAATTTGATACATATCTGACAAAGATTCACTACTTTCTCCATATACTCCTCTTATATTTATCCCAAAATTATTTATTGCTTCTAAAATTTTTCTAATATTGTTAGTTTTAGAAAGTGCTGGCAAATGGACCATAACAGATGCTCTTAATCCTGTTCCCACATTTTTTGGAGAAGATGTTAAATATCCGTATTTTTTATTTATAGAATAGCCTAAAACTTCATCTAATTTATTATCAACTTCTATTGCAAGATTTAAAGTGTTTTTTAAATCTAAACCACAATTAAATACTTGAATTTGTAAATGGTCTTCTCCACCAATCATAATACAAATATTTTCATCATCATTAATTAAAATACTTCCATTTTCATCTTTTGAAAACTTTGGACTAATTAGATTTTTTTCGACAAGACTTTGTTTAGTTATTTCGTCCATATCACTTAATTTTAAAAATTTTAATCCATATCCTATGCTAAAAATATTTTCTTTTATTTTATCCTCTAGTTTTCTTATTTCTTCTTTATATTTTAAATTAAACCTAAATCCTCTTAAATTTCTTGCAAACCTAATTCTTGTACTTTTTGCTACATCAGAATCTTTGCTACTTTGTAAATACCAATTCATATTCTCACTTCCAATCTATTTATTTTCCAATTTCTTTATTTCATCTCTTAGTTTTGCTGCATCTTCATACCTTTCATCTTTTATTGCTTCTTTTAACTTTTCTTGCAATTCTTCTAATTTATTTTCATTTTTGTTATTTTCTGTAGTTTTAGTTTCTTTGATTTCTTTCTTATTTAACTTTTCATCAATTTTATTATCTATTACTTTTCCAATTCTTCCAACATGTCTATTTGCACCTTGTATTTTTTTAATTATTGGATCTAATCTATCAGAAAATACATCATAACAATCACTGCATCCAAGCTTTCCATTGTTTATGATGTCATCAAAAGTGTAACCACAGGTATTACATTTTAAACTTTTCATACTATTTAATAAAGGCATAAAATCTGGCTCTGAAAAATCTTCTAAAAACTCTCCAAAAAAACTTGAAAAATCAATAGGCATATTAAAATCTATATTGCCTATTCCTAGTTTTTTGCTGCATTCCTCACATAAATTCAAAGTTCTTACTCTTCCATTAATATTTTCCTCATATCTTACATTTGCTTCTTTTTTTCCACAATTTTCACATAACATATTAATCTCCTCCTTATTATTCTAAATTTAAAAGCATATTTTTAAATATTCTTGCTCTTACCTTATCTTTAGTCTCTTTTGGAAGTCTTAAAACATTATCACTTGTCGCTACTTTTAAAAGTTTAGCTTCTTTTTTAGTAACAATTCCATATGTTAAAAAATCGCTGATTATGATGTCTACTTCATTAGATGTTATTTCCTCTCCAATATTTTTAATAATATGCATTATATATTCTTCATTAGAATCTGCAACTTTTCTTATTGTAATATGGCCTCCACCACCACGCCTGCTTTCTACATAATAACCTTGAGATGGCTTGAACCTTGTTGATATAACATAATTTATTTGTGAAGGTACACAATTAAAATGTTCAGCAAGTTCATTTCTTCTAATTTCTATTTGCTCACTTTCTGTATCATCAAAAAGCTCTTTTATAAAATCTTCTATAATATCTGACATTCTCATAATTTTTCTCTCCTCTCTTTTTTGAGAGAATTGGGGACAGTTCTCTTTCTCTCATTTTTGTCTTTGACTTTCTTTGACCTACAATAATATTATACTATCTTTTTTATTTTTTTCAATGTCTTTTTCTGACTTTCTTTGACCTTTATTGTCCTTTTTCCTCTATTTTAATAAGTTTTTCTTTTGTTTTCTTACTTATTCTCCTTTTTTCTCTTCTTTTCTTGGTTTTGTGATATTTTCTAATCTCTTGGTAGTCTCTTTTTGTTTTGGAAGTGGAACCCATGCAAAATATGATGATATAAACTCGCCATATTTTGTGCTATCTTCCCCTACTTCGCACTCTTTAGAATGGTTTTTATTATTTATATTTTTTTCTTCTTTATTCATAAACATCATCCTTTTTATATAGTATATTTTATATATTTATGTTATGTGCACTTTTTTAATTTTTATACAATTTGATTTAAAATTTATTTTAATTTAAAATCGACAATTTTCGGCAAAAATGAGAGAAAGAGAACTGTCCCCAAACTCTTCCATTTTCTTGATAAATATGATATAATATAAATAGTTGGTATTAAAAGGAGGAATTTAAATTATGTGGCAAATTTGGATAATAATCGCAGGAGTTTGTTTAGTAGGAGAAATTTTAACAACAGGATTTTTAATATTTTGGTTATCAATAGGAGCTTTACTTGCTATGATAGTTAGCTTTTTTGTTGATAGCATACTTATTCAAACAGCAGTATTTGTTATCTCTTCTGCAATATTAATTTTTGCAACAAAACCTTTTGTAAAGAAATTTGCTAAAACTAAAGATGTAAAAACAAATGCTTATTCAATAATAGGAAAAAATGCAATTGTTACAAAAGATATTGATTCAATCAATGGCAAAGGCCAAATTAAAGTAGATAGCGAAACTTGGTCAGCTGTTGGTAAAGATGATATGAATATTGAAAAAGGTACAGAAGTTGAAGTATTAAAAATTAATGGTGTTAAAGCAATTGTTGCACCAATAAAAAAATAATTATTAGGTAGTTATTAATTTTTTAAATTGATAAATATATTTATTTATAAAGGAGGATAATATTATGGTATTTTTATTAGTAGTACTTGCAATTATTTTAATTATTGCATTTATGTCAATAAAAATCGTTAAACAATCTGAGGTATATATTATTGAAAGATTAGGTAAATTCTACAAAGTAGCTGATGCCGGTCTTACAATTATAGTTCCATTTTTAGACCATGTAAGAAGTGTCGTAAGTTTAAAACAACAAACAATGGACGTACCACCTCAAGGAGTTATTACTAAAGATAACGTTACAATTACAATAGATACTGTTGTGTTCTATCAAATAACAGACCCAGCAAAAGCAGTATATGAAATTCAAAGTTTGAAAAAAGGTATTGAATATTTAGCAATCACTACAATTCGTGATATCATTGGTAAAATGGACTTAGACGAAACATTTAGTTCAAGAGATGGTATTAATAATCAATTAAGAGTTGTATTAGATGAAGCAACTGATAGATGGGGATGTAAAATAGACAGAGTTGAAATTAAAGACATTACACCACCTGCAGATATCAGGGACGCAATGGAAAAAGAAATGAACGCAGAAAGAAATAAAAGAGCTATGATTCTTGAATCTGAAGCTCAAAGACAATCTGCTATCACTATTGCAGAAGGTAAAAAACAAGCAGCTATCTTAGAAGCTGAAGCTGATAAAGAAGCTCAAATTAGAAGAGCTGTCGGTGAGGCTCAAGCTATTCGTGAAGTTGCTGAAGCTAAAGCTAAAGAAATTCAAATGGTTTATGATGCAATGAAAAAAGCTGATCCAACAGAAAAATTAGTTCAATTAAAATCTTTAGAAGCTTTAGAAGAAGTTGCAAAAGGTGATGCTAACAAAGTATTTATTCCATTTGAAGCAACAAGTGCTTTAAGTTCATTAGGTGCAATGGCAGAAGCTGTTAAAGATGAAAAAAGAAGTACTAAAAAGCAAGATAATGAAACAAAATAAATAAATTAAAAATTTTAAAATGGTTCATGAAAATGAGCCATTTTTTATTGTCTTAGACAACAAATTTTCATATTTTTTTGTTTTTTGTAAATAATAAATATATAAATATTTTAGGAGGTTTTTTATGGATACAAATAGGTATATTTTAAATGAGTTAAATAAAGGCATAAAAATGGGAATGGATTCAATTTCAAATGTTTCTGAAAAAGTTCAAGATGACAGATTTAAACAGGATTTAAAATATCAATATGATGAGTATAACAAAATTTTAAATGAAGTAAATAATGAACTTACTCATTATGATGATTTTCCAAAAGAATTAAATCCTATGCAAAAAGCTATGGGCTGGATGGGAGTTGAAATGAATACTCTTACTGATAAAAGCAATTCAAAAATTGCTGAACTTATGATTCAAGGAACAAATATGGGAATAATTGAAGGTGTTAAATTATTAAACCAAAACCCTGATGCTGATAAAGAAGTTAAAGACACTTTAAACAAATTTGTTAAATTCCAAGAAAACACCGTAGAACAATTAAAAAAATATTTATAAAAGGAAGAGTTTAGTACTCTTCCCCTTCATATTCTATATTACTGTTAAATGCAATTACACTTTGGAATACTGGAGGTAATATTATAAGTCCTAAAGCAAATAATAATCCTCTTCCAAATACTTCTGATAATTTAAATCTTTTTACAATTGCTACAACAAACATTGCAATCCAGCCAAAAACTGGAACAAACCATAATATCATAAGCCATGGTGTTATATTACATACTCTATACATAGTAAACTGTCTATAAAATGGAATAAATGCAGCAATTGGGTTTTTCCCTGCTTTTTTGTAAATTACAGCTCTTAAAATTGTACAATATAGGAACAATACTAAAGCTATCCATATAAACATTTTTATATATACATTTGCAAGTAATATTTTTATTCCTAAACTTATTTTATCTTGAGCTGAAGTTTCTTTAACCATACTTCCCACAATTTGGTCTGGAGTTTCTCCATTTTTAATTCTTTGTTTTATATCTTCTACATCTAAATCTTCTTCTATTATATTTCTTATTTCTTTTTCGTCTGTATTTCTAATAAATTCTGCTCCTGTATTTATTAAGCTTTCACTTACTCCCCCTTGAGCAGCAATTTCATCTTTATTTTCTGAAATTATATCTGCTATTTCTTCATTTGAATATTTAGATGTTACATCATCATATATTTCTAAGATATCGTCTTTTGTTATGGTATCAATATCTTTTTCTTCTAATTCTTTTCCATATTTGCTAAATTCTTCTTGTAATTCTTCTATAGTAGGAGTTGTAGCTTCTACTTTTACATTATTAAACCAAAAGCTTAAAATCATAAACACCGTTATAACAGTAATTAAAGTATATTTTATAATTTTTTTCATCTTTACACCTCTTTTAAATATTTTTTAAATCTTTCTTCTTTTTCTTTTAAATTACTAGTATCAATAAATTCAATTTCTTTTTTTTCATTATTTTTACTTAATAAATCTTTTTCTTCTAACACTTTTTTTAAGTGTACTGCAAGCCTATTTGCTCCATCAAAAAATTTTATATTTCCACCTAAAGTTTCATTTATCTCTTTTTTTACTAATGGATAATGGGTACACCCGAAGTACTACATTTTCTACCTTTCCTTTATATATTCCAATGTTTTTATTTAAATATTTAATTAATTCTTCTTTATTTCCTTTTTCTATAATATCTGCTAATCCTACACATGGCAATATATATGTTTTATAATTATTATATTTATGATATAAAAGATTAAATTTTTCACTTTCTATTGTACCTTTTGTTGCCATTACTAATGTTGTTTTTTCATATGCATAATCGTATACCATTTTATATGCTGGCTCTATTGCAATAATTGGTATGTCTTTATATTTTTCTCTTAAGAAACTTGCTGCTCTTGCACTTGCTGTATTACATGCAATAACAATTGATTTACAACCTTTTTCTAATAAAAATTTAGTTATTTCATCACATCTTGTTTTTATTTCAGAGTCTTTTTTATCTCCATAAGGATTATTTTTTGAATCACTAAAATAAATAAATTTTTCATTTGGAAGCAAATTTATAATCTCTCTTAATACTGTAACTCCTCCAATGCCAGAATCAAAAATACCTATAGGACTACTTGCCATATCTTCCATAAATAAATTACTCCTTATTTTATTTCCTATATTTTGAATTTTCAGTTATATTATATTACTAATTAGAAAAAAAGTAAATGCGGATTATAAATATAATCCGCATATCATCATTTACAAAATATAATCTCTAAATATTTTTTATGTTTTTCTTTTTAAATATAATAAATGTTGGTATTATCATAATTAAGAAATATACTATACAAATTATTGCTGAAAATACTGGTGTTAACCCTTCCATTAAAGGCATTCCTCCAAATAAATAATAAGAAAAATCCCAATTTAATGTTACAAAGTATTTTAAAATTCCTATATTATACATAATTGCAAGTTGGTTTATTACCGCTGCTCCCATGTATCCAAGAAGTGGGAGTGCTATTGCAACTGCTGAATTTGTGAATATTGTACTTAATGCAAATGATAATGTACCAAGAAGTATTATTATTGGAAGTGATGTAAGAATTGATATTCCTAAATAACTAAATACATTTATTTGTTGTAACATATTTGTATCAAAGTTATATTCTATTACTGGAACAGATAAACTATCAAATCCAAATACTATTCCTCCTACTAGTAATTCCATTGCAACTACTAGAAGAATTGAAAGTAATGTAATTATTAGTAATGTTATAAATTTTGAAAGTAATATTTTATTTCTACTATATGGTTTTACTAACAATAATTTTATTGTTCCTTTATTAAATTCTTCGCTTACTATTGTTCCTGCTATCATTACAACAATTACTATTATAAATAATCCGTATTCGCTAAAAAAGTTTGATAAAATTCCTCTTAAGTCGTTTGCTTTATTTACATCTACATGATTTTCTATTATATATCTACTTATTTCTTTTCCTTTTATGTTGTTTTTGTATTCTTTTTCTTGCTCATAACTTAATTCTTCTTTTGAATTTTCTGCTTGTTTTGCCATATAGCTTCTTTCTCTAAAATCTGTAAGTGCTGTATTCATATAATCTAAGCCATATTTTATATCTTCATCAACTCTATATTTTGCAGTTTCTACATCTATTTTGGCATTTTCAATTTCTGCTTCTAGTGATTCTAATCTTTGCTTATCTTCTGTTATAGCTTTTTCATTTTCTAATGCTTTTAATTTTTCTTGTGCTGTTTGTAATTCTTCATTTGCAAAGTATTTCCAATCATCATTTCTTAATTTTTCTAATAAATTATTTATTTGCTCATTTATTTTGTTTGCTTGTTCTTCATTCTTTTCTGCACCATATAGATATGTATTTCTTTCTGTCACATAACTTTCTAATGTTGATGCTATTATTTCTGCTTGCCATGAATTTTCTTTAAATTCTTTCATCATATTACTTACATCTACTATTGTTTTATATTCTATATACATTTTTGTATCACTTGGTTTTTCTGGATCTAATTCTTGTAGACCTTCTTTTGCAAATTCTATATAACTTTCGCTATAATATGAATAACTAGTGCTATTATAAAAATATTTATACATTAAGTTTGATAAAATTACAAATGCAAATGTAACTATCAATAAAATATATATAGCTTTTTTCTTAAATATTTTTGTTAATTCATTTTTAATTAAACTACTCAATTACATTACCCCCTGTCTTTTCAAAAAATGCTTGTTCTAGTGTTTTCTCCTCTTTACCTATTTCATATATATCTACATTATTTTTAACAAGTAATTTTACTATTTCTGGTACTTCTTGCTTTTTAATATCTATTTTGAATTTATTTTCGTCTATAACTTCTATTCCTTCTAAAATACTTTTTACTTTATTTACATTGTCTACTTCAAATATTTTGTAATTTGTATTTTTCTCTTTTTTGATTTTAGAAATTTCACTAGTTTCTACTATACTTCCATTTTTAATAATACAAACTTTGTTACATAAGTTGTCAAGTTCTGCTAAATTATGACTTGAAATTAAAATTGCCATTTTTTCTTTTTTTGCTAAATCTAAAAGAAGTTCTCTCATTTCTTTTATTCCTTCTGGATCTAATCCATTTGTTGGTTCATCTAATACTAATAAGTTTGGTTTATGAAGTATTGCTTGAGCAATTCCTAGTCTTTGTCTCATTCCTAATGAATATTTTGATACTTTATCATTTATCCTGTTTTCTAATTTTACTAGTTTTACAACTTCTTTAATTCTTTCTTCTTTTATTCCTTTATACATATTTGCAACTAGTTTTAAGTTTTCATATCCTGATAGATACATATATAAATCTGGATTTTCAACTATTGCACCTACTTTTTCTATTGCTTTTGTAAATTCTTTTTCTATATCAAATCCATTTATTTCTACTTTTCCTTCATTTATCCCTTGAAGTCCTAATATTAATTTAATTGTTGTCGTTTTTCCGTGCTCCATTTGGACCAATAAAGCCTAAAATATCTCCTTTATATATTTCAAATGATACATTATGCAAAATCTCTTTTTTACCAAAGCTTTTGACTAAATTTTCACATTTTAAAACTGGTAATTCCATTTTCTTTTCCCCTTTCTTTTTTCCTTATTCTACCACAAGAATATTTTTTATACTATTTATTTTTTCTTAAGTTTCTTTAAGATTTTATTAAGAGAAAAATAAACCTCTAATTATTAGAAGTTTATTTTATACCTAACAATTTTTTATATAACTTTTCTTATTACTCTATTTCCTATATTTGTTAATACTTCATAAGAAATTGTGTCTAAATATTTTGCTATTTCCTCTATATGAGTATTATCTTTTATTATTTCTACTTTGTCATATTCTTTAACATTTTTATCCACTTCTAAAAATAACATATCCATACAAATATTTCCTACAATTTTATATTCTTTATTATTTATATATACATATCTTCCTGTATTTTTTCTAATTATTCCATCCGCATAACCAATTGGTACAACTGCTATTCTTGTTTTTTTATCAGCTACAAACTTTGCATTATATCCGTACTGTTTCTCCTTTTTCTAATTCGTGAATTTGAACTACTTGGCTAATTAGTTTTACTACTGATTTTAAATTTAATTCTTTTCTATCTGTTAATCCATACATTATAATTCCAAGTCTTGCTCCATTTACAAATTCTAGTTTAGGATAATTTATTAATGCTTCACTTGCTGGAATATGAACTATTGGGATTTCATTTAATGGTATTTTACTTGTTATTTCTTTAAATCTTTCTATTTGTTTTTCATAATCTTTTTTAGAACTTGCATTATATATATGTGTAAATATTCCTTCTACATTTAAAGCATTTTCTTTACATAGATTGTATGTTTTTTTAAGTTCTTCTTTATCTTTTATTCCTAATCTATTCATTCCAGTATCTACTTTTAAGTGTATTTTTATATTTTTTATCTCTTTTTCTCCTAATATCTCTTTTAGATATTCTAATGAATGAACTGTTACAGTTATATTATGTTTTACTGCTTCTTTTACATATCTTGCTGGAATATGTCCTAAAACAAGTATTGAAATTTCTCTTATTTTTTGCCTTATTTTAATTCCTTCTTCTAAAGTCGCTACTGCTAAATAGTTACATCCTGCTTTTATTATATTTTTAGTAATATTTAAATTTTCATCTTCTAAGCCATAACAATTTGCTTTTACAACTCCAAAATAGTATTTATATTTTGGGTTTTTACTTATTATTTTTTCTATATTTTCTTGTATAGCCTTCCCGTTTACCTCTAAATATGTATTTCTTGATAATTCCATAAACTCACTTTCCTTACATTACAAATTTTTTAATTTTGTCCTTAAAATTTTAACTCTTTTATCTTTAGAATATCAATACCATATATTTCTTTATATATACTATTACAATTTAAAAATGTTATTTTTGAATTTTCTAAGTTCAATTTTTTTATCATATCATTTACTTGTTTTTCATTTTTACCTTCTATTTCCAAATATGTGGGAATTTTAGGCCATGTATCAATATCTATTTCAACATCATCTAAAATATATTGTATTCTATTATTTTCTTGATAATTTCTTGCAATAAAACCTAATTTATTTAAAAATTCATTTGCAAGATTAAAATCATCTACTTTAATTTCTATCTCTTTTGTTCCGTCTAAAGTTTCTTCTTCAATATTTTTATATGTTAAAGTTGTATCTTTTCCATTTGTTCTTAAACGAATCCATTTATCTTCTTCTGCAGGTCTTAAATCATAAACATATCTTTTTTGATTAAATTCTCCTTGTCTTTTTGCTCCTAGTTCTTCTAATTTTTTTATCAGTTTTTCTTTATCTATTTCTAATATTCTAATTTCATATTCTGTTTTCATATTTTTCTCCTTATATATTTAAATTTAGATGATTATTTTATATGATTTTAATTATATACTATATTTTTAAAAAATACTATAATTAAGATTTAATTTCATAGAATTAGAAAAAAGACTCTCATTTTTTGAAAGTCTTTCCATCTTGGCTGGGCTGAACAGACTATATCTATTAATTTCAATACTTGGAAGTATATTTGTTGTGTTTGTTGTTTAATTATATAAAATTAAAATAAATTACTAGAAATTAATATTAATTAAATTTTGTTACTATGCCACTTGCAATTCTATTCCTGTATTCAAAATTTCTTCCATTATGCCTTTTGGATTGTTATATTCTTCTACACTAAATGGAATTGTTTGAATATCGGCTTTTAATATATTAGCCTTGCATAATAATAATGTCATATTCTCAATGCACTCCTCTTCTTTAAAATTTGGAGAAATAATTGCTAAGTCAATATCACTATCTGCTCTATATGTTCCTTTAGCATATGAGCCAAATAAAATTACTTTTTCTACTACTATGTTTTCCTCTTTTAATAATTTAATAAATTTTTTAATTATCTCAATTATGTTTGAAGGGACTTTAGCCATGCAAATGCCTCCTTTGATTTATTTAATAATTCTTTACTGGATTTATTATCTAAGTCTTTTGAAATTTTTTGTTTATATACATCATATCTACCTATGATATAGAATGATGTTAAAGTTGCAAATAAAGTTTCATATTTTTCAACATTAGTCATAATTGTCACCTCATTATTGTAATATTTATTTTATATTATATATTATAACATATTTTTACTTTAAATTACTATATATTTTTATTATTATTACAAATTTATTTTTTATTTTTTTACTACTTGCAAAATCTATTCTAAAAATATGATCCCATGGCGAATATTTTTAGGCATGATTAAAATATTTCAATTTATTGAGCGTAGCGAAATAAATTAAATATTAATCGTGCAATAAAAGGGTTGTTAGGGAAAAGAATTTTCCCTGACCATACAGAAACTCGTACGAGTTTCTAGTATGTTAGAAACTCAAAAGAAGTTTTATTTATGAAAATTCAAAGGAGGTATTTTAATTTAAGTAAGCCTTCGAAGGCTAGCTAAAAAAAAGGAAATATTGCCAATATGAGTTATGCAATAATTAGAAATGCTAATTATAAAAAAGATAATCTAGCAGGATTATACAAACATAACGAAAGAAAAAATACTAATTACTCAAATAAAGATATTGATAAAACAAAATCTATAAAAAACTATTCACTAAAACAATGTAATACTACCTATTTAAATGCCATTAAGAGATTACAAAAAGAAAATAACTTACAAGGAAGAATAATAAAAACAACTAATGTAGCTTGTGAATATATAATTACATCTGATAGAGAATTCTTTGAAAAAATTGGAGAAGAAGAAACAAAAAGATATTTTCAAACTGCATATGATTTTGTAGCAAATTACAAAAATTTAGGAGAAAAATACATATTATCTGCAAAAGTACATATGGACGAATCCAGCCCACATATGCATTTAGTATTTGTCCCAGTTGTTCGTAAATTAGATAATAAGAGTGGAGAACAAATTGATAAAATCGCTTGTAGTGAATATTGGAAAGGTAAAGACTTTTCTATCCTTTTTATCTCATATTTTTATATCTTTTCAAATTAATTCTGCATTTTTTAAAACAATCTCCATTTTACCATCTATCTCTCCATATAAAGCTATGTAATTGTTTTTTATCAAATTTTTATAACAAAGGTCTGCTATTTCATTATATCCTTTTACTGTTATTATGCTTTGATTTTCTAATTTAATTTTAAATGTTGTTATAGAAA
>CALXCM010000007.1 GCA_944386785.1 uncultured Clostridia bacterium
TAAAAAATATAACATTAAGTACACAAAGAACAGATTTATCAGGTTATGACTTAATAGATATTGTCGAAAAATATAATGGAATATTAATTCCAGCACATGCTTTTACTCCACATAAAAGCTATTATGGAAATTGTACAGATAGATTAGAAGATATTTTTAAAGAAAAATTTCGGAAAAATCTTTGCAATAGAACTTGGTTTAAGTTCTGATACATATTTAGCAGATATGATTTCTGAATTAGAAACAAGGTCATTTTTAACAAATTCAGATGCACATTCTCTTCCTAAAATTGCAAGAGAATATAATAAAATGCAAGTAGAAGATATTTCTTTTAAAGAAATAGTAAAAGCAATAAAAAATGAAGATGGAAGAAAGATATTAGCAAATTATGGATTAGACCCAAAACTTGGAAAATATCATAGAACATATTGCGATGATTGTGAAAAATCAATTGAAACAAAAGAGCCAGTCGAATTTTGTCCATATTGTGGAGGAAAAAATGTAACATTTGGAGTTTTTGACAGAATTGAATTAATTAAAGATAAAAAAGAAAGTAAAAGTCCAAGTAAAAGACCACCATATATATATCAAGTGCCATTAGGATTTATTCCTGGAGTTGGTGGGAAAACAATAAAAAAACTATTAGATACATTTGATACAGAAATGAACATATTACATAAATTATCTGAAGATGATATAGAAGCAGTAGTAGGTAAAAAAGTAGCCGAAAATATAGTAAATGCAAGAGAAGGTAAAATGGAAGTACACTCTGGTGGTGGCGGAGTTTACGGAAAAGTAGTATCAAAAAATTAAATTAATTTAAAGTTCTAAAATATCTTTTATTGAATAGACATTATGTATAAAACATGAAGGAGAAAAGATATGTTAGGCAAAGGAAGAAAATTTAAAAATATAGTCAAAGAACATATTAAAAATAATGCAAAAGAATATATAATTGTAACTGTTATATTTATTATTGGGATATTTTTAGGAGTATTATTTATAAACAATATGGAAGAAACAAATAAACAAGAAATATCTACATATTTAACTAGTTTTATAGAAAAAATGAAACAAATAGAAAGTCTAGATTATATGCAGTTACTAAAAACAAGCATAATACAAAATGTAATAACAGCAGTACTTATATGGTTTTTTGGAACAACAGTAATTGGAATTCCTGTTGTATTTGGTTTGGTTTTATATAGAGGGTTTTGTTTAGGGTATACAATATCATCTTCAATTATTACTCTAGGAACAGCAAAAGGAATTTCATTTATATTTTCTACAATATTTTTACAAAATATTTTCCTTATTCCTGCAATTTTAGCTATTGCTGTTAGTGGATTTAAACTGTATAAATCAATAGTAAAAGAAAAAACAAAAGAAAATGTAAAACTTGAAATAATAAGACATACTGTTTTTTCTTTTATAATGATGTTACTAATGATATTTGCATCTAGCATCGAAATTTTTATTTCGACAAATATTTTAAAAAACTTTGCAAAATATTTTTAAAATGTATTTACTTTTTTAAAATTCTTTGATATAACATAAGTGGTTTATGTAAATATATTATTTTAGAGGTAGGGGAAATTAATGGAAAGACAATTAAAATACTTTTTTGATTTTTTAGAAAATGACAAAAAATTATCAGAAAATACATTACAATCATATAAAAGAGATTTAAAACAATTCAAATGGTATTTAGAAGCATGCGAATTAAGATATGATAGAGTTAAAGAAGAAGATATAAAAGATTATATAAAAGAATTACAAGATGATGGTAAAAAAGCATCAAGTATTTCTAGATGTATAGCATCAATTAGATCTTTTTACCAATTTATATTAAAAAAGAAAAAAATAAAAGTAGATCCTACAGCAAATGTACAATCTCCAAAAATAGCAAAAAGAGTTCCAAATGTTTTAACAGCTAAAGAAGTCGAATTATTATTAGAACAACCAAAAGATGTTGATTTAAAAGGAATTCGTGATAAAGCAATGTTAGAATTTGCTTACGCTACAGGAATGAGAGTAACAGAAATAATCTCATTAAACATAGATGATGTTCATTTAGAAGAAGGATTTGTTACATGTAATACAGGAAACAAACAAAGAAACATTCCATTAGGTACATTATCACTAAAAGCTTTAAAAGAATATATAAATGATGCAAGAGGAATATTAATTAAAAATGAAGATGAAAAAGCATTATTTGTAAACATAAATGGTGGAAGATTAACAAGACAAGGATTTTGGAAAATTATAAAATATTATAAAGAACAAGCTCATATTACAAAAGATATTACACCACATGTTTTAAGACATTCATTTGCAACACATCTTTTGCAAAATGGTGCAGATTTAAAAGCAATCCAATTAATGCTTGGACATTCTGATATTTCATCAACACAAGTATATATGCAATTCCAAGATGAAGGATTAAAAAATATATATAGAAAAGCTCATCCTAGAGCTTAAAACAAAGTAAAAAATATATAAAATAAAAGTTACTAAAAAAATATTAGGTTTTAGTAACTTTTTTTGTTCTTAAAATTCTAGACATATTAAGGAAAAAAAGATATAATAATGAATGTAAAAACCAAGAAAAGAGTTGAAAAAATGAAAAAGAAAAAAGTACTTTTTATTTCAAGTACAGGAGGACATTTAAGTGAACTTTTACAACTATCTCCTTTATTTGAAAAATATGATTATTATATAATAACAGAAAAAGATAAAGCAAATGAAGCTCTAAAAGATAAATATGGAAAAAGATTATATTTCTTACCATATGGGACAAGAAGTAAACTATTTACATATATTTTTAAATATTTTTATTTGTGCTTAAAAACTATTTTTCTTTATTTTAAAATAAGACCAAAAGTAGTTGTAACAACTGGAACTCATACTGCAGGGCCAATGTGTATTTTAGGCAAAATCTTTGGAAGTAAAATAATATATATAGAAACATATGCAAATACAAATAAGAAAACAGCAACAGGAAGACTAATTTATCCAATTGCAGATTTATTTGTAGTTCAATGGGAAGAAATGCTTAAAATTTATCCAAAAGCCAAATATGGAGGTTCGATTTATTCATGATTTTAGTAATGTTAGGAACGCAAAATAATAGTTTTCATAGATTGTTAGAAAAAATTGATGAACTAATAGAAGCAAAAAAAATAACAGAAGAAGTAATAGTTCAAGCAGGATATACAAAATATAAATCAAAAAATATGAAAATATTTGGACTAATTCCAGAAGAAGAATTAGAGAAATATCAAGAACAAGCAGATTTAATAATAACACATGGTGGAGTAGGTTCAATTATATCATCTTTAAAAAAAGAAAAAAAAGTAATAGCAGTACCTAGGATGCATAGATATGATGAACATGTAAATGACCATCAAAAAGAAATAGTAGAAACATATGACAAAAAAGGATATATAATTGGAATTAAAGGTGTAAGAAGTTTAGGAAAAGCCTTAGAAAGAGTAAAAGACTTTACACCAAAACCACTTCAAAGTGGGAATAAAAAAATGTTAGACTTAATTTCAAACTTTATAGATAATGTAAAATAGGGTGTTTTAGAAAGAAGGATAAAAATGGAAGATGAAAGACTAATAAATCCGGAGTTAGAAGGTCCAGGAGAAGAAAGAATGGAAAATTCTCTAAGACCTAAAACTTTAGATGAATACATAGGACAAGATAAAGTAAAAGAAAACATGAAAATATATATAGAAGCAGCCAAAAAAAGAGGAGAGCCATTAGACCATGTACTTTTATATGGACCTCCAGGACTAGGAAAAACAACTTTATCAAATATAATATCAAATGAAATGAATTCAAACATAAAAATAACATCAGGACCAGCAATAGAAAAGCCAGGAGACTTAGCAGCATTATTAACAAACCTTTCAGAATTTGATGTTTTATTTATTGACGAAATACATAGATTAAGTAAAAGTGTTGAAGAAATATTATACCCTGCTTTAGAAGACTATACTTTAGATATAATAATTGGAAAAGGACCAAGTGCGAGATCAATAAGACTAGACCTTCCAAAATTTACACTAATTGGAGCAACAACAAAAGCAGGAGCATTAACAACACCTCTAAGAGATAGATTTCGGAATAGTACATAGACTAGAACTATATAAAGTAGAAGATTTAACAAAAATAGTAAAAAGGTCAAGTAATATTTTAGAGATAGAAATAGAAGAAGATGCAGCAGTAGAAATAGCAAGAAGATCAAGAGGAACACCAAGAATTGCAAATAGACTTCTTAAAAGAGTAAGAGACTATGCAATAGTATTAGGTGATGGAAAAATAACATTAAAAATAACAAAACATGCATTAAACAAATTAGAAATAGACGAACTAGGACTAGACGAAATAGATAGAAAAATCTTAGAAACAATGATAGTACAATATCAAGGAAGACCAGTAGGGATAGAAGCTTTGGCTGCAACAATAGGAGAAGAAGTAGACACAATAGAAGATGTATATGAACCATACTTAATACAATTAGGATTTATTGCAAGAACCTTAAGAGGAAGAAAAGTTTTACCACCAGCATATAAACATTTAGGCTTTGAATATGACGGAGAATGAGAAAAAAGGGGACAGTCCCCGAATCTCTCATTTTTATCGAATTTTGTCGAAATGAATTAAAATAAAATTAGGAGAAATATATGGTATTTATATTAACAGAAATTATTATACTTTTAATTAGTATAATATTTATAATTATAGGAAAATTAAAAAACAAAAAAATAGCATTCACAATAGGTGTTTCTATTATTCTTATGCAAATTTTAATAACAATAATATTATTTACTTATTGGATAGAAAAAGACCAAGAAAGAGCAGAAAGTATAAATTCTGAATCATCTCTTACTGAGCATGAAGAACTACCAATACCAGATAGAATAGTAGTAAAAGATGAAGACGGAAAATATGAAATTCTTCATTCTTGGGACGGAGATGAATTTTCTGATATATATTCTTCATTATACAATGAGATGGTAAACACAATAGAAGGAAAAGTGTATAGTGAAGAAGAAATAAGTTTAATGCAAGAAAATGGCAGTTTTATAGAATGTGATTATAACACAAAAAGTAAAAATTTTGTGTTTATGTTAGATGAAGATGAGATAGGTGCGATTAGAAGATTTGATGATAGTGGTCAAGTTATAAAAACATCTTTAGAAAACAAAGAAAAAATTAAAAAACTTATAAAAGAAGTTTCTAAAAATGAAGAAAAATATGATTTTGATAAATCTAAAAGTTATACGGTTTTAGCAAATATAACTACAATACCAACAGATTTTCAAAGTAAAGAAAGTGGTGTGTATCAAAAAATTCTAACAAATGGGGAAGAAAGTTTTAAAACAACAGTAGAAGAATTAGGATTAAAAATAGAAGAACTTCCAAATGTAAATTTTGAAAAAGAAAATGTAATATTTACAATATCCAAATATAAAATAAATAAAGCAACTCAAAATGTGGGAAACATAAAATATAGTTTAGGAGAAGAACTAAGTAGTTATAATATAAATGTGTTAGTTACAAGTAAAGTTGTAAATGAAAATTGTATATATATAAATAAAGAAAATAGCTCATATCAAGGCTCATATCCAACTACAAGCACAGAAACTCCAATTACAAATGTAACAGAATCAGCTATGATAAAAAATATATCTGATGGAAAAATAGAAATTGGATTAGATGAAAATTACTCTACATATATTGTAGAACTTCAAAATACTACATATATAAAAGATTATGAAAAAAATGAAACAATAGATAAATCAAAACTACAAGTAGGAGACATTATATATGTAGAAGGAATAAAAGAAGAAAATTCAAATGGTTTAAGTACTATTAAAGCAAGTAATATCGAAAAATGTTCAAAAGAAAAAGTAAAAAGTGAAGTTCAAAAATATTTGCTAAATACATATAGAGTAGATACAACAGGAATAGAATATAAAAATGTAAATAGTGATGGAAATGGATATATAGTTACTTCATACACTTATGATAAATTTAAATATCCAATAAAATTATATGTAGATAGCAATACTGAAACTTATCTTGGAATGGGATATCATGTGCAAGATAATTATGGATATGTATTACATGAAATGTGTGATATAACATTAGACACAAAAATTACAGATATTGATAATATAAAAGGAAAAGTAAAAATTATAGAATATATTGCAGATTAAAAGTTTGGAAGTGAGAATATGTTGATAATAATTTATTTAATAATAGCATTTGTATGTTTGGCATTACCACTAATTTTAACAACTATAAATATAATAAATTTATTTGCTAAAAAAAGAATAAAAGAAAATTTAGTAGATATTTTAACATTTGTCTTTGGACTAATTTTAACAATGTTACTATATGTTTTCCATGGATTTAAAGACTACAATGAAGCTTTAAGACTTGGTCGGAACCAGCACAAGTGTACATGCACCAATTGCATCATGGAGTATGCCAACAGTAATTGCAATATTATTGGTCCGGAACAATTTCATATATGTTAATTAGAATAAAAAAACTAGACATGCCACCACTTGTAATAATATGTTCAATGTCAGGAGTATTAATAGCTATAATATACATTGTTATGTTTTTTATACAAATGTTTAATATAAATACTTTAGAAATGCCATTTACTGCATATTTACTAATATTCCCACTAAACTATATCTTATGTAGTATAAGAGCTGTAATAGATATATTTAAAAAATATAAAGAAAAAGATTTAAAACCAAAAGAATATAAAAATAAATTTTTAAATACTTGTAGCAAAATAATTTGTAATGTATATAACTGGCCAATACTTGCAATTATTTTTGTTGTTCCATTTATAATAGTATTAATCTCAATTTTACTATTATTTGGACAAAGACCAGATGAAGCAATAAAAGCTTTCTTAGAAACTAGTGATTGGACATTATCTGCAAAAACTTCTCCACCAGATATTGTGTATGATGGTCACTATTTATGTACTGTCTCATTAAGAGGACATGAAAATTTAGTAAAACCACTAAGAATGGGAATACGAAAAGGAGAAAAAATTGTAGTAAATAGACAACTATGTGTTGCAAATGCTTTTGAAGATTTAATTTATGAAAAAACACCAAGATTTCATCATTTTGTAAGACATGTATATGATAAATATGGTTTTCCATTATCAAAATATATAACAACACCTATAAAAGCAGATATAACATATATATTAATGAAACCATTAGAATGGATATTTTTAATCACATTATATTTATTTGATAAAAAACCAGAAAACAGAATTGCAACACAATATATAGGAAAAAGATGGGAGAATTAAAATGAAATTATTAATGCATACTTGTTGTGCACCATGTAGTGTGTACTGTATAGACAGTTTAAGAAAAGAAAATATTGAACCGACTGTATATTGGTTTAATCCAAATATACATCCATATATGGAATACAAAGCAAGACGAGACTGTTTAAAAGAATATACTAAAAGTATAAATGTAGAAGCAATTTTTGAAGAAAATTATGGGCTAGACGATTTTTGCAAAAATGTATCAAATTCTTTGGATACAAGATGCCAAGATTATTGTTATCCAGTTCGTTTAGAGCAAACTGCAAAATATGCAAAAGAAAATGGATATGATACTTTTACAACAACACTTTTAGTAAGTCCATATCAAAAACATGAAGTAATTGCAAACTTAGCAGAAAAAATTGCGAAAAAATATGATCTTAAATTCTTATATAGAGATTTTAGAGTTGGCTTTAGAGAAGGACAAGCAAAAGCAAGAGAATTAGGATTATATATGCAAAAATATTGTGGTTGTATCTTTTCGGAGGAAGATAGATATAGAAAGAAGATAGAAAAGGATATGGAATATTTTAAGGAGGTAGAATATGTTAGAAAATAAATTAGGAATAGATAATCCAATAGAACTTGCAAAGGAAGAAGAGAAAATCACAAAAATTAGGGCTTTAGAATTATTTGAAAATAATAAATTAGGTGAGTTTGAAGTAGGAACTTTTAAAGGATTGTCTGAGATACATAAATATTTATTTTCAGATGTTTATGACTTTGCAGGAAAATTAAGAACAGAAAACATTTCAAAAAATAATTTTAGATTTGCATCAAGTATGTATTTAAAAGAAGCACTGAAAAAAATAGATAATATGCCTCAATCTAATTTTGATGAAATAATCGAAAAATATGTAGAAATGAATATAGCACATCCATTTAGAGAAGGTAATGGAAGAAGTACAAGAATTTGGTTAGATATGATTCTAAAAAAAGAAATTGGAAAAGTAGTTGACTGGAGCAAAGTTGATAAACAAGACTATTTATTAGCGATGGAAAGAAGTCCGATTAAAAATACTGAAATTAAATTTTTATTACAAAATGCATTAACAAATAAAATTAATGATAGAGAAGTTTATATGAAAGGTATTGATGCAAGTTATAATTATGAAGGATATAACTTGTATAAGACAGAAGAATTAGAAAACAATAAAAATTAATGATGAATGTAAGAAGTAGAAGATTTTTCTACTTTTTATTTTTACCTAATGTTTTATATAAATAATAATACAAATAATATTCTTAAAATTTATAATATAGTATTGAAAAAACAGCTTATGTTATATATAATTAGTAAAACTACGCAAAGTAAAGGGGAGGTATAAATATGCGGAAACCTTTAATGGTAGAGTTTACTGGTACTCCAGAAGCGGGAAAAACGACAGCAGTAAGAAGTGTGGCAAACAAGTTGTTAAACTTAGGGTATAATGTATCTATATTAAAAGAGTCGGCAGAAAATTTGCCAGAAGAAATTCCAAAAGGAACTTGGGATGCTAATTTGTGGATGCATTATCAAACACAATCAGGACTTATAAAAGCAAGCTATTTTAATTCAGATATTATATTAATTGATAGAGGATTAATAGATAGCATGTTTTATGGTAAGAAATTTTTGTGGGAAGGAAAATGTACAAAAAAAGAATATGAAAAATTTGAGAATCAATTTATAGAAAGATTATTTCCGAATTTTTTAATAGCTTTAACTGTACCACCAGATATTTCTGTTAAACGCCGTGGCGGAGAGGGACATCTTGTAAATGAAGAATATATAAAAAGTTATAATGAAATGTTTCTTCACTATTATGAAGAGATTACATGCAAAAAAACTATTATAGATACTTCTAGGTTAGATGTTTACAGTATGAATGATAAAATTGCAAATATAATTTTATCAAATTTGCTAGTTTATTAAATTTGCTAGGTGGAAGATTAGAGATTTTCCACCTTTTAAAATAAATTTAAGGAGAAAAATATGGATAAGTTTATAGAAAAAATAGATAGAATTTGCAGAGAAAACAAAAAAGTTGCAATGTTTGTAGATATGGATGGAACAATAGTAGAATATGTGATTTATGGAAGTGAAAAAGAACTTACTAATTCTAAAAACAATTTTCTAAATGCAAATCCAATAGATATTATAATTGATAAATTAAGAAAAATAAATGAAATAAACAATATAGATTTATACATTTTGACATTAGCCAAAACAACAAGAATAGAAGAAGAAAAAAAGCAATGGTTAAAAAATAATGTAGGATTTATAAAAGAAGAAAATTGGATAATTATAAATAAAGAAAAAAATGAATATAACAAAGAAAACAGAGATTATATAAAAGCAAAGAAAATGGAAGAAAAATCAAATAATTATGATGCTTTTATATTTTTAGATGATGACCATAAGATATTAAAAACAGCTAAAACAAAATTAAATGAAAAAATACATGTATTTCATATTTCATCAGCATTAATATAAAAATAATTTAATTCCTGAAAGGAGAAAAAAGTGCAAGAGATAGAAAAGGAAAATAAATTAATTGATAACTTCTTAAAAGTTTCTATGATATTATCTAGCATTCTTTTTGCAATGCCATCAATAATATATTATGCAAAAACAGGAACTATTTTTAATTTTAAAGAGTATTTTTTGTTTTTGTTAAACAATGAAGATAGATTAGTTCAAACAGGAGTATATTTATTAGTTTTTATATTACTTACAATTACATATATTTTTCTAATAAAAAGAAGAAAAACAGCATTTAAAAATATAAAAAGTGTATTTATATTAGTTTCAATAGTTTCAATTATTTTTATTGCAGTAATTCCATTTATGTGTTCAGATGTATTTTACTATTTAGGAGTTGGAAGAATTGATAGTAAATATAATCAAAATCCATATTACACAAGTATAGAAGAGTTTGTGGAAACAGGAGACAATATAAATTACATACAAGAAGATACAGTCTTAGCACAAGGATATGCAAATGACTGGAAAGATGCAACAGTTGTATATGGTCCAGTTTGGCAATTAATTTGTAAGATAGTAGCATTTTTATCATTTGGAAATATCGATATAGGCTTACTTGTATTTAAAATAATAAATGTAATTATTCATTTATTTAATTGTTATTTAATTTGGAAAATAACTAATAAAAAAATATTCCCGATAATATATGGATTAAATCCATTTATATTAATAGAAGGAATTTCAAGTGTTCACAATGATATATTTGTTGTAATGTTTATATTACTTGCAATATATTTTGTAAAAAACAAGAAAAAAATACTTCCAAGTGTGATATTTTTAAGTATAAGTGCAGGAATAAAGTATTTTTCAATAATACTTTTACCATTTATAATAATCTATCATTTCAGAGAAGAAAAGCCAAAAAAAAGATTTTTAGAATGTATAAAATATGGAATAATATTTTTAGTAGTATTAGTTATTCCATATCTAATATATGTAAGAGATATAAATGTAATAGCTGGAATATTTACTCAGCAAGAAAAACTTGCGAAAAGCATATATATACTTATTTCAGAGTATTTTAATAAACCAGAAAATATAATTAAAATAACAAAAAGAACATTACTTGGAACTTTTGCAATAATATATTTCTTTACTTGTTTAATAATTTTAAACAAAAAAGATATAAAATTTAAAAATATGATGGAAAAGGCAAATTGCTTTTTAATACCTTTTATCTTTTTATTAATTACAAATTTTCAACCTTGGTATGTGATGTGGCTATTTCCAATAATTATGTTCCAAAAGCCAGACACAATAAAAATGGAGATAGGAGTGTCTTTAATTTTAGAGATTGCAAATAGTGTATTTTTAGTATATACTGAAGGCTGGAAAAATGGAATACCATTTATATTTATAACTCTTTTAGGAGCATTTTTGATGCTTATATATACAAAAAAAGAAAAAGAATTAAGAAGAAAAAAAGCATTTTTAAAAATTTAAATATCTAAATTTAGAAAGGAGAAAAATTTTGGATAGATTAGTTTTAATAGATGGAAACAGTATAATGAATAGGGCATTTTACGGAATAATGGGAAGCAAAATGTTAACTACAAAAGACCGGAAAATATACAAATGCAGTATATGGTTTTTTAGCAATTTTATTTAAAATATTAGAAGACTTAAACCCAAAATATTTAGTAGTAGCATTTGACTTAAAAGCTCCAACTGCGAGACATAAAATGTATGAAGGATATAAAGCAAATAGAAAAGGGATGCCAGATGAATTAGCAGAGCAAATGCCAATAATAAAAGAAATCTTAAGAGCAATGAATATAGATATTGTCGAAATGGAAGGATATGAAGCAGATGATGTTTTAGGAACATTATCAAGATATGGAGAAAAGAAAGGTTTAGATGTAACAATCCTTTCAGGGGATAGAGACACTTTTCAGCTTGCTACAGATAAAGTAACAATTAGAATCCCACATACAAAAGCAGGAAAAAGCGAAACAGATGAATATGATAAAGAAAAAATAAAAGAAAAATATGGGTTAGAGCCAAAACAATTAATAGATGTAAAAGGACTTCAAGGAGATGCATCAGATAATATCCCAGGAGTTCCAGGAGTAGGAGAAAAAACAGCTTTATCATTAATTCAAAAATATGGTTCAATAGAAAATCTATATGACAAAGTAGAAAAAGGAGAAGACGATTTAAAAGGAAAACAAAGAGAAAAAATAGTAGAAAATAAAGATTTAGCTTATCTTTCAAAAACATTAGGAACAATTAATTTAGAAGTACCAATAAAAGATAATTTAGAAGATTTTAAAGTAGAAGAATGGGACAAAGAAAAAGTATTAGAATTATTTAAAGAATTAAACTTTAATAGATATATTGATAGATTTTCTCTAAGAAATATAGAAGGAAAAGAAGAAAAGCAAGAACAAGAAGAATTATTCAAAGAAGGAAACAAAACTTTAGAACAAATAGCTAAAAAAATAAAAAATGAAAAATCAATATGTTTTTACCTATCATCTTCAAAAGATGAAAATCAAGATAAAATAATTAAAGAAAAAATCACAGGAATAAGTATATATGAAAAAGATGAAAATACCTCTACATATTATGCTTTAGACGAAGAAAATATAAATATTTTAAAAGAAATATTTGAAGATGAAAATATTAAAAAAACAAGTGTAAATATGACAAAAGAATATATATTGCTAAAACAAATTGGAATTACATTAAAAGGAATTGAATATGATATATCAATTGCTTCATATATTTTAAATCCAACAGATAATAAGTTGGAAATAGAAAACTTAATTAATAAATATTTAGAAATAGATATTGATAAATATTTAAAAATTGATGAAAATGGAAGCCAATTAAATTTATTCGAAGAAAATAAAGAAGATTTAAAAGAACAAGAAAAATATAAAATATATGCTTATTCTATTTCAAAAATAAGAGAAATAACATATAAAAAATTAGAAGAAATAAATGCTCTAGACTTATTTAATAATATTGATATGCCAACAGTAGAAGTTTTATCTAGTATGCAAGTAAATGGTATGTATGTTGATAAAAAAGAATTAGAAGCTTTTGGAAAAGAATTAACTGAAAAACTTGCAAATATAACAAAAATTATTTATGAAATGGCAGGAGAAGAATTTAATATAAATTCTACAAAACAATTAGGAGAAATCCTTTTTGAAAAAATGAAATTACCAGTAATTAAAAAAACAAAAAGTGGATATTCAACAGATGTAGATGTTTTAGAAAAACTAAAAAAAGAAGACCCAATAATAGAACAAATTTTAGAATATAGGCAACTTATGAAATTAAATTCCACATATGTAGAAGGGCTAAAACCATATATAAATCCTAAAACAAATAGAATACATTCATTTTTTCATCAAACAATAACAGCAACAGGAAGAATTAGCTCGACAGAGCCAAATCTTCAAAATATACCAACAAGATTTGAACTAGGAAAAAGAGTAAGAAAAGTATTTAAACCTGAAAAAGGAAAAGTATATATAGATGCTGACTATTCACAAATTGAACTTAGAGTATTAGCTTCAATTTCAGAAGACAAACATATGATAGAAGCATTTAAAGAAGGACAAGATATTCATAAACAGGCTGCATCTAAAGTGTTTAAAACACCTATAGATAAAGTTACAAAAGAGCAAAGAAGCAATGCAAAAGCAGTAAATTTTGGAATTGTTTATGGAATAAGTGACTTTGGACTTGGAGAACAACTTGGAATAGGAAGAAAGCAAGCAAAAAAATATATTGATGAATATTTAAGTGAATATGCAGGAATAAAGAACTTTATGGATAATATAAAAGAAGAAGCAAAAGAAAAAGGTTATGTAGAAACTTTATTCCATAGAAGAAGATATATTCCAGAATTAAAATCAAATAATTTTATGGTAAGACAATTTGGATTGCGTGCTGCTATGAACACACCAATTCAAGGAACAGCAGCAGATATCATGAAAATTGCTATGATAAAAGTAAATAATGAATTAAAGAAAAGAAATCTAAAATCAAAAATTGTTTTGCAAGTTCATGATGAAATGATGATAGAAGCGCTACAAGAAGAAAAAGAAGAAGTAAAAGAAATATTAAAAACTTCAATGGAATCAGCAGCAAGCTTAAAAGTACCACTAGTTGCAGAAATTTCAGAAGCAAACAATTGGTATGACTGCAAATAAAAATACAGAACATGAAAGGAGTAAAAAATTGAAGAACAAAAAACTTCTTATAGTTATAATACTAATTTTAATAGTTATTGTTTTTCTAGGTATTTTTAAGGACAAAATACTAAAGATAATATATCCAAAAACTTTTAAAGAATATGTAAGTATTTATTCAGAAGAATATAACATAGATGAAAATTTAATTTATGCATTAATGAAAGCAGAAAGTAATTTTAAAAGTAAAGCAGTATCAAATAGAGGAGCAATAGGGGTTATGCAACTTATGGAAGAAACAGCGTTAGATGTAGCAAAAAAAGCCAAAATAGATATTGATGAAAATAATTTAGAACAAGAACTTTTAAAACCAGAAGTAAATATTAAAATAGGAACGATTTATATAAAAACACTTTTGAATCAATACCAAAATGTTGAAGTAGCACTTGCTGCATATAATGCTGGAATTGGAACTGTAAATACTTGGATAGAAGAAGGAACAATAAAAAAAGATGGATCAGATATAGAAAATATTCCATATAAAGAAACAAATCAATATGTAAGAAAAATATTAAGAGATTATAAGATATATAAATATTTGTATGGATAATAAATACTAGACAAAAAAGATAAAATGAAATAAAATATATAAAAACTAATTAAAAAGGGGAATGCCAAGTGATAATAGAACAACTAATTTTTATAGTAATTGCTTTTGCAACTTTTGTATATATGTTTTTTAAGATGATAAAAAACAATGATACAACTTATGTTACAATTTTAGTATTAGAAGCAATTGGAATAGCATTAAATTTTGTTGAAGTATTATTTAGTGTTAAATTAAATTTAGTATTTTTAATATTAAAATATGTACTTGCAATTTTACTTCCAATAATAATTATTATTCTAGAAAAAAGAAATATAAGACTTTTCGAATACATTGGAATAAATAGGGCAAAAATTCTTATACTATTTGGAAATACAAAAAAAGCAAAACAAATATTATTAGAAATTTTAGAAAAAAATGCAGATAATTATAAAGCACACCTGTATCTTGCAAAAATATATGAAAGAGAAGGTGGAATGAGAAGAGCAATTGATGAATATGTTCATGCAATTGATTTAAATAAACAAGATTATGAGTCTTATTATATAGTAGCAGACTTATTAAATCAATTAAATAAAAAAGATGAAGCAATGCAAATGCTTTCAAACTTGCTTAATAAAAAGCCAGACAATTTAGAAGCTTCAGAACTTTTAGGAAAAATTTTAATTGAAAAAGAAATGTATAAAGAAGCTGTAAATGTATATCAAGAAGCATTAAAATTTAGTCCATTAAATTACGATATAAACTATAATTTAGGAATGGCATATACAATGTTAAATGATTTTCAAAATGCAAAAATATGTTATGAAAAAGCTGCAAATATTAATAGTTTAGCATATAACTCAAAATATTCGTTAGCAGAAATTGCTTTAATATATAAAGATTTAGAAGAAGCAGAAAAAAGATTCCAAGAAGTATTAGAAGATGAAGAACTTTCAGCAGATGCATATTATGAATTATCTAAAATTTATCTAATAAAAGGAGATAAAGATACAGCAATAAGATATGCAAATACAGCAATAGATGTAGATAGTAAGAAAATAGTTCAAAAGATAAAAAAAGATCCAATATTCATACCTATTCTTGCTAAAATATCAATACCATTTAACTTAGAAAATAAAGAAATTGAAAATAAAAAATTAACAAAAATAGAAATAAAATCAAAAGAACACTTAGAGAAAACAGTAGAAATAACAAGAAATTTAAGTTATCAAGATATAGATTTATTAAAAATAAAAGCACATGAAAAAGAAAAACAAATAGAAGAGCAAATAAAAGAGGAAAAAGAAGAAAAAGAAAGACATAATTAAAACAAAACTCATAAAATCCTAAAAAATAAATATAATAAAAAAAGGAGGGATTTTATGAGTAAAAAATTTGCAGTAATTGGTGGAGACTTAAGAATTATAAAACTAGTAAAATTATTAGCAGAAGATGGCAATGAAATATATACTTTTGGATTAGAAAAAGCAGAAGAACTAAAAAACATAAAAAATGTTTTTTTCTGTGATAAAATAAATAAAGCTATAAAAGAAGATGTAGAAGTAGTAATAGGACCAATTCCTTTTTCAAGTAATGGAAAAGACATAAACTGTCCATTTGGAGAAAAACAAATTTCAATAAGAGAGATGCTTCATTATTTAAATGCAAAAATATTAATAGCAGGAAGTATTTCGCCAGAAGTGTATAATATGGCAAGTGATGAATATATCGAAATAATAGACATAATGAAAAGAGAAGAATTAGCTGTTTTAAACACAATCTCTACAGCAGAAGGCGCAATAGAAATTGCAATTTCTAATACAAATAAAATATTGCATGGAAGTAATGTATTAATTTTAGGGTTTGGAAGAATTGGAAAAGTTCTAGCTAGAAAACTTGCAGGGTTAGCTGTAAAAGTTACTTGTGCTGCAAGAAAGGAAGCAGATCTTGCATGGATAAAAGCATATGGACATAATTCATGTAATATTAATACTTTAGGTGAAAATTTAAGAAAATTTGATATAATAATAAACACAGTACCACACTTAATATTAACAGAAGAAAAAATGCAATATGTAAAAGATGATTGTTTATTAATAGACTTAGCATCAAATCCAGGAGGAATAGATAAAAAATCTGCAAAAGATAGAAATTTAAAACTAATATGGGCATTAGCACTGCCAGGAAAAGTCGCACCACTTACAACAGCAGAATTTATAAAAGATACAATATATAATATTTTAAAAGAAATATATAAGAAATAATATAAATTAAAAATAAAAAAACAAAGGAAGGAAGAAAAAATGATATTAGAACTTTTAAAATCAGTGATATTTGGAATAATTGAAGGAATAACAGAATGGCTTCCAATTAGTAGTACAGGACATTTAATCTTAGCAGAACAATTTATAAAATTTAAAGAAGTATCTCCAGAATTTTGGAATATGTTTCAAGTAGTTATTCAATTTGGAGCCATTCTTGCAGTAGTAGTTATATATATAAAACAAATATGGCCATTTACAAAAGACAAAGAAAAAGCAATAAAAAGCACAGGAATTTTATCAATATTTAATAAAAAAATAATGAATTTATGGGGAAAAATATTAGTAGCATGTATTCCAGCAGCAATAATAGGATTACTTTTTGATGAAGTATTTGAAGAACTTTTCTATAACCCAGTATGTATTGCAATAGCATTAATTGTATTTGGTATAGCATTTATTGTTATAGAAAACTGGAATAAAAAAAGAAAAGGAAAACTAAAAGAAACAGATACTGAAATTACATATAAAGATGCTATAATTATTGGAATATTTCAATTGTTAGCAGCAATTTTTCCTGGTACATCACGCTCAGGAGCAACAATTATAGGAGGACTTTTAATAGGACTTTCTAGACCAAATGCTGCAGAATTTACATTCTATTTAGCAATTCCTACAATGCTTGGAGCAAGTTTATTAAAACTTGTAAAATTTGGTCTTGGATTTACAGGAATAGAAATAGCGGTATTATTAGTTGGAATGCTAGTATCATTCTTAGTATCAATTGCAGTAATTAAATTTTTAATGAGCTATATTAAAAAACACGATTTCAAAGTATTTGGATATTATAGAATAATCCTTGGAATTATAGTTTTAGCATACTTTTTGATAGGATAGGGGACAGTCCTCTTTTCTATCATTTTTGTCAAAAAATGTCGATTATAAAATAAAGTAAAAAAAGAAAAAGGCGCTTTAAATTTTAAGCGTCTTTTATTCTATTTTTCTATGACTTTTTTCATTTTGATTTGCAAAAGAGGAAGAATTGTTTTTGCATAATATTTCATATTCTTTACATTTTATTTTATATTCCATCTGAGAACAAAGATATCTGTAATAATAATATCCTTGTTCATATTGCATAATAGAATTTGCAATAGGATCTCTATAAAATTCATTTGCTTCTCCTTGAGATTGAGTGTTAATATCCATAAAAGGAGGCATATATCCGCATATTAAAATCTCTTTCCATTTTAAATCACATCCTAGTTATAAATCAAAATTTAGGAAAGGAAAAATATTTATAAATATGTAAGTATAAATTGCAGCAAGAAAACCCTGCAAAATTTTCCCAATAACATATGGCTTTATCGATAAATCTGTTTTAGAAACAATACTCCAAACTTGCAAAAGAACAGAGATACCTCCAAAACCGAAGCAAGAATGATGTAAAAATAATATTTAGAGAAATTTTTTTAACAGCAATATTTGAAATACTACTTATTCCAGAAGTTATTTCTAAAAAACCAGTTAAAAGTGGACCAATAAATGAGCTATCAATGTTTAAAGCGCTAAATAAAGGATTAATAAATGTTATAAGCATATTTAAGATTCCACTTGATTTTAAAATAGAAATAATGCTTGCAAATACCACAATAAAACCACCAATAAGAAGAATAGTAGAAATACTAGATGTTATACTTTTTGATAAAATCTCGCCTAAATTTGATAAAGAAACAGTATTATTTAAAACTTTTTTATTAGATTTAGAAAAACTTTTGTAGTCCTTAGAGTTGTTACTTTTTTTCCAAAATCTAAATATAATTCCAACAGTAATTGAAGCCAAAACATGAGTAAAAAGAAGTAGTAAGCCAATTGTGGAATTTTTATACATTAAAATTCCAACAGTTCCTAAAACAAATAAAGGTCCAGAATTATTTGTAAAACTAAGAAGTCTTTCACATTCTTCTTTACTGCAAATACCATTTTTTCTAAAGTCACAAGCAATTTTTGCACCAACAGGATACCCAGAAATTAAACCCATAATAAAACAGAAAGCACCTTCTCCTGAAATGTTAAAAATAGGTTTCATAAACCTATCTAATAAATGGCCTAAGTAAGAAATTATACTAGTGTTTTGAAGTAATTCTGTTGCCACAAAAAAAGGAAAGAGTGAAGGAATAACAGAAGTTACAAAAAGTTCTAATCCACTTTTTACAGCAGGTAAATTAGTATTAGAAAAAATAAGCAGTCCTAAAGTAAAAAAAATAAATAAAAAAGTCAAAAAATTCCTCTTCAATTTAACTGCATATATATTACATTTAGAAAACATGAATTTCTCCTTTCCAATATTAATTATATTAATATATTACTAGTTTATGACTTGTAAAATATCAAAAAAAATGATATATTATCCTAAGGAAAAAGGAAGTGTTTTTTTGGATATAAGAAGTATAATAGAAAAATCAAATTTAAATATAAATAAAGAACAAATAAAATATAATGAGCCTATGAAAAACCATACAACATTTAAAATAGGCGGACCTGCAGATTGCTATATAATAATAAAAACTAAAGAAGAGCTAAAAGAAGTACTAATCTTTGCAAAAAAAGAAGAAATTCCAGTAACAATAGTTGGAAATGGAAGCAATTTATTAGTTTTAGATAATGGAATAGAAGGAATAGTATTAAATATTAGAATAGATGATGTGAAATTTGAAGAAGATGACGAAAATATTGAAATTAAAGTAGGTGCAGGATACAAATTAAGTATCCTAGGACAAAAATGTCTTCAAAATGAAATTACAGGGTTTGAAGAATTATCAGGAATACCAGGTACAATTGGTGGAGCAATAATTATGAATGCAGGAGCTCATGGAAAAGAAATGAAAGATGTAGTAAAAAGTATAAAAGCTTTTGACTACAACGGAAATGAGCACGTATTTTTAAATAAAGATGCAGAATTTGGATATAGAACTAGCATGTTTAAAAACAATAAATATATTGTAACAGAAGTTGTTTTAGAACTAAAAAAAGGTTCAAAAGAAGAAATAAAAGAAAAGATGGATGAATTTGCAAAATACAGAAAAGAAAAACAACCAATAGAAATGCCATCAGCAGGAAGTACATTTAAAAGAGGAGAAGACTTTATCACAGCAAAGCTAATTGATGAAGCAGGGCTTAAAGGATTTTGCATTGGAGGTGCAGAAGTTTCTAAAAAACATAGTGGATTTGTTGTAAATAAAGGAAATGCAACAGCAAAAGATGTTTTGGATTTAGTAAAATACATTAAAGAAAAAATAGAAGAAAAATTCCAAAAGAAAATAGAATTAGAAATTAAGATAATAGGAAAATAAATAAGTTAAATGGGAAGATGTGTCCCAAAATGGACAAAAATGTCCAAAAGGACCTGTCCCAAATGGACAAAGGAGTTAGAATAATGAAAGGTTTTTTACAATGGTTTAGATCAAGTACTAAAATGAAAAGATGGATGTTTTTAATTTTAATAGGAATAATTCTTTCTTGCTATGGATTAGCAGAAATTCTAGTTATGAAAGAAATCTCATTCCAAGAAGTTGGAAAAGTTGTTGCAATATTTGTAATAGGTTTTTTAGCAATTGTAATAGGTTTAGTGTTTTTAAATAAAAGAACATTAGAAGTTTTAATAGAATCTACTGATGAAAGAATGGAAAACAGAAAAAATGTAAATGTAAAATCATTAATATTTAATAAAACTGTTTATGATAAAGGACCAAATATTGTTGTAATCGGTGGAGGAACAGGACTTAATACTGTTTTATCAGGACTTAAAAACTATACAAATAATTTAACTGCAATAGTTACAATTTCAGATTATGGAGAAGGTATAACAGAGTCTAGAAAAGAACTTGATGTAATGCCTTTAGGAGATGTAAAAGATAGTATTATTTCACTTTCTCAAAAATCAGAAGAAGTAAGTAAATTGTTTAATTATAATTTTACATCAGGAAAACTAAAAGGACTTAGTTTTTCAGACATTTACTTTTTAGCTATGCAAAATGTAAATGGTAATTTTGAAGACTCTATAATCAGAAGTAATGAAGTAATAAACATGATAGGAAAAGTAATTCCAGTTACTTTAGATGAAATGAATATTACAGCAGAGCTTGCAAATGGTTATATTATTAAAGAAAAATCAAGAATACCAGAAGTTGTATCAGATAAAGTAACAAAAATTAATAGAATATACTTAAATCCATCAAATTGTAGACCAGCACCAGGAGTAGTAGAAGCTATAAAAAATGCAGATTGTATAATAATAGGACCAGGAAGTTTATATACAAATGTTATTCCAAATCTACTTGTAAATGGTGTTGCAAAAGCAATTAAAGAAAGCACAGCAATAAAAGTATATGTAAGCAATATCATGACAGAACCAGGACAAACAGATAATTACACAGTATCAGACCATTTGAATGCCATAATAGACCATTGTGGAAGTGGCATAATAGATTATTGTATATATGATACAGGAGAAATTATTCCAGAATTTATTAAAAAATATAACTTAGAAGGACAAGATTTAGTAGAACAAGATATAGAAAAAGTTAAAGGAATAAAATTCTTACAAAGAAATTTATCAATGATAAAAGATGACCATATTCGTCATGATCCAAGTTTAGTTGCATCATCAATTATAGAATTAATTTGTGATGACCTAAAATATCAAGACAAACAAAATGACCCACAATATTTAATGTTAAATACAAAATTAAGAGAAGAAAAAAGAATAAATAAAATAAAGAAAAATATGGAAAAGAAGGCTAAAAAAGAAGCTAAAGGAAAGCTTCCAAAAGAACCTAAAAGAAAAAGTAAAAGCAAATTTAGTGACAAATATAGTGAAAGAATTGCATCAATAAGAGAAGCAGATAAAAAAGCAAGACAAAGACAAGAAAAAACTAAAAAAGCCAAAAAAACGATAAAAAAAGAACAAATAAAACCTAAAAGTGCAAGAGGAACAAAAAAGTCTCCTCAAGAGATAAGAGAAGAAATGCTAAAGCAACTGGAGAATAGTAAATATAATCACTAATTTAGGAGGAAATATATGGAGATTACAAAAGAAAAACTAAATTTAGAAGAAGGACTAACAAAAGAATGGCTAATTACAAATGGAATAGGTGGCTTTAGTTCATCAACAATAATAGGAGCAAATACAAGAAAATATCATGGACTTCTAATAGCTCCGCTTACACCACCTGCAAGAAGATTTTTGATATTATCAAAACTAGATGAAAGTTTAGAAACAAGAGGAAGAAAATATGACTTATATACAAATATATGTAAAGAATATATTTCTTCTGGATATAAATATCAAGAAAGTTTTGAAAAATCATATGTTCCAGTATTTAAATATAAAGCAGGAGGAGTAGAAATATCAAAAATTATTTGTATGGAATATGGGAAAAATACTGTAGTTGTATATTACAAAATAAGAACAGGTAGTGCAAAAGCAAAACTAACATTAGCCCCAATTGTAAACTTTAGAGATTTTCATACAATGAGTACAGACCACTATTTCAACATTTATCAAGATATAAGTGGAAATAAAGTTAAAATGATAATAGATGGAAACTCTCAAACACCGGTATATATGTATATTTCTCAAGGAAAGTATATAAAACATGAAAATGATAACTTTAAAAACATGTTTTATGTAGAAGAAGAAAAAAGAGGATTTTATCCAGAAGAAAATCATGGAGTACCAGGAGTTTATGAAATAGAAATTCCAGCAAAAACAGAAAAAGATATTTCATTTATATGTTCATTTGAAAATAACATTGAAGAAATAGATGGGAAAAAAGTAATAAGTTCAGAAATAGAAAGATTAGAAAAGTTATTTAATAGTTCATTATTAATAGATTTTAAAAATGACAAAAAAACTAAAGAAGAATTAGAAAATGAAATGTTGATAAAAACATATCTTCATGCAGCAGATAATTTTATAGTAAATAGACCAAGTTTTGATTTGCATACAATAATTGCAGGATATCCATGGTTTTTAGATTGGGGAAGAGATAGTTTAATTGCATATGAAGGGTTAGTTTTAATTCCAAAAAGATTTGATATAGCAAAAGAGGTACTACTTACCCTAGTAAGAGATACAAAATTTGGACTAGTTCCAAATGGATACTCAGGTTATGATAATAGACCATTATATAATAGTTCAGATGCATCTTTATTGTTATTTGAACAAGTACAAAAATATATAGACTATACAGGAGACTATAAATTTGTAAAAGAATATTTGTATGATGTGTTAGAAAATATAATAGATAGTTATTGTGGAAAAATAGATGTAGATGAAAATAACATTTACTTAGATGGAGATGGATTAATTTCATCAGGTACAGAAAACACACAAAATACATGGATGGATGTAAAATATGATGGAAAAGCAATAACACCAAGAAACGGGAAAACAGTAGAATTAAATAGCTTATGGTATAATGCAAATATGATAATGGCAGATTTAAGTAGAAAATTGGGTCATTTCATAAAAGGAGCAAAATATAAAGAACTTGCAGATAATTGTAAATATTCATTTAACCTTAAATTCTACAACAAAGAAACAGGTTGCCTATATGATGTGTTAGGAGATGGAAAAATAAGACCAAACCAATTATTTGCATTAAGTTTAACATACCCTGTGTTAGACCCTCAATCAGAAGAAGCAAAATCTGTAATAAAAGTTGTAGAAACAATGCTTTTAAATCCATATGGTTTAAAAACTTTGGCAAAAGGATATCCAGGCTATGTAGAAGAATATAGTGGTAGCCCTAAAAAAAGAGATAAAAGTTATCACCAAGGAATTACTTGGGTTTGGCTTTTAGGACTATACTATGACTCACTAAAAAACATGCAAAAATATGCAAAAAAAAGGGAAGAAAAAACAGAATTAAAGAAAAAAATATTAGACTTTTGTACAAAAACAAATAGTACTTTCAAAAAAGAATTATTTGAAAGAGGTTGCATAGGAGGAATTGCAGAAATATATGATTCTAAACCTCCATACTTACCAAAAGGAGCAATAAACCAAGCTTGGAGTATTGCAGAAGTATTTAGAATAATATTAAACAAATAAAAAGGCAATAAGAAAGAATAAAGGAAGAAAATAAAATGAGAATATTAGGAATAGATCCGGGTTTTGCAATAACCCGGATATAGTGTAATTGACTATATAGGAAATAAATTCAAACTTTTAACATCTGGAGCAATACTAACTAATGCTCGGAGAATCTTTTCCATTAAGATTAGAAAAAATATACAGAGACTTAAATGAAATAATAAATAAATATAACCCAGATGCAATGTCAATAGAAGAACTTTTCTTTAATAACAATGCAAAAACAGCAATAAATGTAGCTCAAGCAAGAGGCGTGATTTTAATGACAGCAAGAATTAATTCTTTAGATATTTTTGAATACACACCACTTCAAGTAAAACAAGCTGTAACTGGTTATGGAAGAGCAGATAAAATACAAGTACAAAGAATGGTAAAAATGATACTAAACGAAGAAAAATTACCAAAGCTAGATGACATAACAGACAGCATGGCAATAGCGATATGTCATGCACATTCAGCAAAATTTTCGCAAAAACTTTGAGAATTTTTGAGACAAAAATGCTTAAGTCCCTCTTTGTCTCAAAAGAAAGGAAGAAAAATGGTTACTATAGAAAGCTTAGAAAAAGAACTAAAAGAAAATAAACTAAATAGCATATATCTGCTTTATGGAGAAGAACTATTTCTTTTAGAAAATTCTTTAAATAAAATAAGAAAAATATTTGGAGAATGTATAAAAGGAATAAACTATATTTTAATAGATGAAACTAATTTAAATAGGTTAGTTTCAGAACTAGAAACTCCTGCTTTTGGATATGAAAAGAAGTTAATAATTGTAAGAAATTCTGGGCTTTTAAAAAAAGAAGGAAAAAGAAAAAATCAAGAATTAGTAAAGTTAAGAGAGAATTTTGTAGAATATATTAAAGAAAATATAGAACTTATTAAACAAAGTATAATCTTAGTAATCATAGAAGAAGATGTAGATACAAAGCAAGAGGCATTTAAAGTAATAGAAAAATGTGGGACTGTTTGTGAGTTTAAACCTCAAAATCCAATGCAACTAGAAAAAAGACTAAAAGCAATATGTAATCGGATATAAAGTAGAAATAGATAGTAATACTATAAAATATTTTATAGAGTCTTGCCGGAACAAATATGCAAGAATTAATAAATGAAATAAGAAAATTAATAGAATATGCAAGGCCAGGGGGAACAATTACAAAAGAGGTAATAGACATACTTTCAATAAAAAAATTAGAAAGTGTAATATTTGACTTAACAGATACTTTAGGAAAAAAAGATACAAAAAAAGCCTTAGAAGTCTTGCAAAACTTAATATATCAAAAAGAGCCATTACAAAAAATCTTAATTACTTTATATAACCATTTTAAGAAGATATATTTAACTAAAATTGCAACAAAAGAAAATAAAAACATAGCTCAAAGTTTAAATTTAAAACCAAATCAAACTTTTTTAGTAAAAAAATATCAGATGCAATCAAAGTATTTTAAAGAAAATGAATTAAAAATAATTTTGCAAAGTTTAAGAGATTTAGACTATAAATATAAAATAGGAGAAATTGACTTACAAGTTGGATTAGAAAGCATACTTTGTACATATTGCTCTTAAAATATAGAAAATCAAAAAAGATAAATTTATAAAGAAAATATAAAACCTGAATAATAATAACCTTTCTTGAGAAAAATAAGAATAATTAGATTATTTTATCAAGGAAGGTTTTTTATGGTTAAAAATAATATTTTAGAAAAAAGCAATAAAAAAGTAAGTGTAAGAAGTAGAAAAGGGAAAATAATTTTAATAATTTTACTTATTTTAATTACAATTTCAGGAATCTTTATATTTTCTTTTGAAAATAGCGAAGTAGAAGCTTTATCTAAATATGGCTCTAGAGGAGAAGAAGTAAAACAAATCCAAACAAAACTTAAAAGATGGGGATATTATAACGGAAATGTAGATGGAATTTATGGAAGTCAGACTCAAGAAGCAGTAAGATATTTTCAAAGGAAAAATGGGCTTTCAGTAGATGGGATTGCAGGACCAAAAACACTAGAAGCAATGGGTATCTATAGTTCAAGTTCTAATAATTCTTCATCATCTACAACTAATTCAAATGATGTGAATTTACTTGCAAGAGTTATATATGGAGAAGCAAGAGGAGAGCCATATACAGGGCAAGTTGCAGTAGGAGCAGTTGTACTAAATAGAGTAAAATCAAGTTCATTTCCAAATACAATATCTGGTGTAATATATCAGTCAGGAGCATTTGATGCAGTAAAAGATGGACAAATAAATTTATCTCCTGATTCGACAGCAAAAAAAGCAGCACAAGATGCTCTAAATGGATGGGACCCTAGTAATGGTGCGATTTATTACTTTAACCCAGCAACAGCAACAAATAAATGGATATGGTCAAGACCAATGACTGTGACAATAGGAAAGCATAGGTTTTGTAAATAGAATTTGAAGTGAAATTTGTGAGCAGAAGTTTCTTTAGATAGAGGCTTCTTTTTATATTACTTTTTCCTTGACAAAAAAACATCTAATTGATAATATATATTTGAAAAAATAGACAAAATTGGAGGAATAAATTTTGATTTATCCAGATGCATATTTTAATAAAGTAGAGGAAATAACAATCGAATTTTTAAATAAAAATAAAATAAAAGCATTAATATTAGATATAGATAATACACTAATAGACTATAGTAAAATAATGACTTCAAGTGTGGAAAATTGGGCAAAAAATTTAAAAGGTCAAGGAGTAAAAATATATATATTATCAAATTCAAACAAAAAGAAAAAAGTAGAAAATATAGCAAAAATACTTGATGTACCATATATATATTTTGGGAAAAAACCTCTTAAAATGGGATTTAAAAAAGCTAAAAAAGAATTAAAAGAAAATTCTAAAAATATAGCAGTAGTAGGAGATCAAATATTTACAGATATAATTGGTGGAAACAGATGCAAAATGTTTACAATTCTAGTAGAACCAATAAATGAAAAAGACTTTTGGTACACTAGATGGAAAAGACCAATAGAAAATAAGATAAAAGAAAAAATAAGAAAAATGCAAAAGATAGGAGAATAAAAATGTATTTAAACGATGTACATATAGGATATTATGCACTAGTTGCAATTTTAGGATTAATTGTAGGAGAAATTGTCTCATGGGCAAATAAAAGACTTCCAGAATATAAATCAGTAATATCAAAAGACTTTTTTATAGAACATAAAATGAATTTTAAGCCAAATTATCTTTTAATGGGGATAATGGTAGTAATATATGTATCACTTCTTTATGTTATAGGAATAAAAGACACATTAATTGCAAATTTAGATTTAATAAAATATATGATTTTAGCACCAATGCTAGTTTCAGTATTTTGCATAGATTATAAACTCCAAATAATACCAAATAGACTAAACTTAACTATATTTGAAATTGGTTTGATATTTGCCTTTTTATATGGTTTATCAGATGTTGCAATAACAATTAATATGTTACTTGGAATGCTTGCAGGAGCAGGAATATTTTTAGTAATTACATTAGTTGGTGGATTATTCTATGGAAAAGAAGCAATGGGATTTGGTGATGTAAAATTAATGGGAGCATTAGGACTATTTTTTGGACTTTCAAATATTATTGTAATAACACTAATGTCTTTCTTAATTGGTGCAATTTTAAGTATTATTCTTTTAATAGCAAGAAGAAAGAAAACAAGTGAATATATCCCATTTGGACCATTTATCGTAATTGCAACATATATATGTATGTATATTCCATTTGAAGAAATTGTAAAAGTATTAATGACAATATTTACCCTAGGAATGTATCAAGGATAAAATATTTTAAGGGGATGAAAAGATGAATGCAAAAATGCAATGGCTAAGAAACAAAATGCTTAGCTTAGATTTACAAGGATTAATAATATCTAATCCAATCAATGTAAAATATTTAACAAATATTGATGCAGAAGGTGTTTTATTATTAACCAGAAAAGAAAACATATATATAACTGATGGAAGATATATAGAACATGTTCATAGTATTTTAACACTATATGATGAAATAATAGTATATGATATAAATGATGTGTCAAAAGACGACTATGAAAACTTCTTTATGTTTTGTGAAAATGTAGGATTTGAAGAAAATTATGTTACATATGCAGAATATAAAGAGTTAATTAGGAAATATAAAGTAAATAATTTAGTAGAAACAGAACATATCATTGAAAAACAAAGAATGATAAAAGATAGAGACGAATTAAAAAACATTCAAAAAGCTTGTGAAATAACAGATAATTGTTTTTCATATATATTAGAATATATAAAACCAGGAATGACAGAAAAACAAATAGCAGACGAAATAGAAGAATACTATAAACCAAGAACAGACGGATTAGCATTTGATACAATAGTTGCATCAGGAGAAAATACATCAAAACCACATGCAGTGCCAACAAATAGAAAAATTGGAGAAAAAGATATAATAACAATAGATATGGGATGCAAAGTAAATGGGTATTGCTCAGATATGACAAGAACATTTTTTGTAGGAGAAGTTCCAGAAGAAGTAAAACCAGTATATGATTTAGTATTAAAAAATGAAAAACAAACATTAGAACAAATGAAAGATGGAGCAAGCACAAGAATGCTAACAAAAATGGTAGAAAATGATTTTAGATTTAGTAACTATGATTTAATACATAGTTTAGGTCATGGAGTAGGCCTTGAAATCCACGAAGCACCATATATAGGCTTAAAATCAGATACACAATTAAAAGAAAATATGGTAGTTACAGACGAACCAGGAATATATTTACCAGGAAAATTTGGTGTAAGAATAGAAGACACAGTTCAAATAACAAAATTTGGTTGTATAAATTTAACAAAATCTGAGAAAAATTATATTGTAATTTAAAAACATTGCCATACTTGATTTTTCTAAGGTTTTGTAGTAAAATATATAAAGTTAATTTAAAAGAGAAATAATTTGAAAATTGAAAGGAGAATAATTATGGCATCAGTATATTCAGCAGGAGATTTTAGAAATGGAACAACATTTGAAATGGAGGGAAATGTGTATAGAGTAGTAGAATTTCAACATGTAAAACCAGGAAAGGGTTCAGCATTTGTTAGAACAAAATTAAAAAATGTAATAACAGGAGCAACATTAGAAAAAACATTTAACCCTTCAGATAAATACCCAGCAGCAGAAATTGAGAAAAAAGCAATGCAATATTTATATAATGATGGAGGTCTATATTATTTTATGGATAACGAAACATATGACCAAATGCCATTAAATGAAGACCAATTAGGAGACTGCTTAAAATACTTAAAAGAAAATATGGAAGTTACAATTTTATCATATAAAGGAAAAGTATTTGCAGTAGAACCACCAACATTTGTTGAATTAGAAGTTACATATACAGAACCTGGATTTAGTGGAAACACAACAACAACATCAGGAAAACCAGCAAAACTAGAAACAGGTCTTGAAATCCAAGTTCCATTATTCGTAAACATTGGAGACATATTAAAAATAGACACAAGAACATGTGAATACATGGAAAGAATATAGAAAGGTGATAAAATGGGAAACTTAAAAAACGAATACAAAAGTTTTTTAGATGACATTGAAAAAAACATAAAAAATAAAGAAGACTTAGAATATATTAAAAAAAGATTTGCAGACTTTATGGATGTTGTTTTAACAGATATGGAAAGCATAATGGACTATAAAGACGAAGAAATGAAAAAATTACAAGAAAAACAAGATAAAATAGAAGATGAAGTGGACAGATTAAAAAATGTAATAGACCATATAGAAAAAGATATCTATGACGAAGACGGATTTGACTTTGAAATAATATGTCCATATTGTAATCATGAATTTGTAATAGACTTTGACGATAACAAAACAGAAGTACAATGTCCAGAATGTAAAAACATAATTGAACTAGACTGGAACGGTGGAGAAGACGAAAGTGGATGTAGCGGAAGTTGCAGTAACTGTTCTGGTTGTGATGACGAAGAAGATGATATGTAAAAAACAAAAGAGGAGAAAATTATGAAAGTAGAAGCTACAAGCCTTGAGGCTGTGCACACACACACACACACAACACATTTAGTAAATAAAAATATTAAAAATAAAATAAGTAAATCAATAAAAGATAGCAATAGCCTAAATAAATTTTAGGTTTTAATTGCTATCTTTTTGTGCTTTAAAAAAATAGTTATTAATATTAAAAATATAAATAAAACAAAAAGTATAAAAAAGAAAGGGGAAAAACAAATGAAAGGAAAACAAAAAGGAATAACACTAATTGCATTAGTAATAACTATTATAGTTTTATTAATCTTAGCAGGAGTAAGTATTGCAACACTTACAGGACAAAATGGAGTGCTAACGCAAGCAAATAATGCAAAAATAGCACAAGCACATGGAAATGTAAAAGACAGCATGGCACTAGCATATAACGAATACCAATTAGAAAAACAAACACAAAATGTAGGAAAAATAGAAAAAGTAGCAAGTACTAGTAAAATAGAAATAAAAGGCAAAAGAAAAAACTATTTAGCAAGACTAGATACATTTTTAGATTTTCTATTAGATAAAGGATATATAGAAAGTAAAGAAACAGGAAAAATAATAGTAGATAAATTAACAGGAGCGCATCAAGTAATAGGGAATGGTAAAGGAGAAACTGACATATATAAAATAGAAGGAACAGAAGGAACATACAAAGTAAAATACTATAACAATCAAGGAAGCGAAGAAGAAATATGGACAGTAACAGGAGATGAAAGTAAACCTCAAGGAAATACAAAATCAATAAAAATGATAGTAAATTCAGGAGAAGATGGTTTAGTTTTATTACCATTTGATTATGAAATTTCATATACAGGAACAATAACAATAAATTGGGGAGATGGAGCAACAGAAGAAGTAACAGACGAAAATGTAGCAACAAGCAAAGGCAAAATTGCAAGCATTAATAATTCTGTAAAAGTGGCAGCTAGAGCTTATGCAACTGAATGTTATCATATATACGAAGGAAAAAATAAAGAGTTTGAGGTAGAAATAGAAGGAAAAATTACAGAAATAAATTCATCTGCATGTACTCGCTATAAAAATAAAGAAACAGGATATAGTGTGGATTACATAGATGAAGGCAGAGAAAAAATCCTAGAAATAACTCAATGGGGAGAGACAGGACTAGAGGAAGTACATTTAAGTGAGTGTACTAATTTAAGAAAAATAGCAAGCCCATCTAAAAACAGTTTTATAAATATTGATCCAGAGTATGGATTTGGAAGTGCCTTTAGTGGTTGCACATCACTAACAGAAATACCTGCCGATTTATTTAGTAATTGTCCACAAATAACAAGTTTTGAAAGAACATTTTATGCATGCAGAACACTAACAGAAATACCACAAACTTTATTTGATAATTGCTTAAATGTAGAAAGTTTTAGTCATACATTTGAAGGATGCACTGGATTAACAGGAAATGCAATACCTTTATGGGAAAGAATTGAAGGATATGAAAATTTAGACTTAAATATAGAGTCAGACTGGGAAAATAAAATCCCAAATGGAATAAGTTGTTATGCTAGTTGTGAAGGTCTAAAGAATTACAATTTAATACCAATATACTGGAAAAAAAGGCTACCTATATAAAAAAGGCATTTAATGCCTTTTTTTCTTACCTATAAAACCCTAGTGGGTCTTGATATTTGCCATCAATTCTAACACCAAAATGTAGATGACAACCAGTGGTTGCTCCATTTGTAGGGATTCCATTTTCATCGTGATATTGATTGCCAGGAACACCATAAACATATTTTGGACCAACTTGTCCAATTACTTGTCCTTGCTTTATTTTATCTCCAACTTGAACTATAAAATTAGGGTCACAGTGGCAATATGTAACTCTAAAATTTTCAAAAGAAAGAGTAATAGTATATCCACCAGCACCTAAAAATTGTCTAAAAGTAATTTCACCATCTGCAACAGCAATAAATTTTGTGCCTTGAGGAGCAGGAATATCAATTCCAGAATGAGAAGAAGAAGCACCAGAAGTAGGAGACTTTCTTTTGCCAAAATATGAGCTAATTCTAGTATATCCAGGGATAGGCCAAACAAAACCATTAGGATTAATAGATATAATTTCAGATGTATCTATACTTGGAAAACTAGAAGAACTTATTGGAATAAAGAAAATTGAAATAAATAAAATAAGTAAAATAACAACTAAAATAAAAGATTTTAAATAATTAAAAATATTTATTACCTCCTATCTAAAAAATATAGAAAATAAAAAATGCCAAACCTTAAGCACAGTTTGGCATTCTACTTGGCAGGGGTAGAAGGACTCGAACCCTCACAGGCGGTTTTGGAGACCGATGTGCTACCATTAACACTATACCCCTATATCTAAAACACAGTTATAATCTTAGCATAAAAAAGATAAATTATCAAGTTTTTTTAAATAAAATGTTGACTTTTTTTGTAATTGATAATAAAATATATGAAATTAAATAAGAAAAAGTTACTGTGAAAAAGAAAAAGTGCTGTAAAATTTATTTTAAGAGAGCAAACAGTTGGTGGAAAGTTTGTAATAAATAAGCATGGGGAGCTTTGGAGTAACAAATTTAATTAAGGTGCTTAAATTAGAATTATCTAATTTTTGAAATAGGGTGGAAACGCGGAAAATATACTTTCGTCCCTAGCTATATGCTAAGGAGGAAAGTATATTTTTTCGTTCTTAAAATTAAAAGAGAAAATAGGAGATTTTAGAATGAGACAAAAATGCTTAAGTCCCTATTTGTCTCAAAAAGGAGGAAATTTTATGGTAGAATCAATGGAAAAATTAGTTTCACTTTGTAAAAACAGAGGATATATTTATCCAGGCTCAGAAATCTATGGAGGTTTAGCTAATACTTGGGATTATGGACCTCTAGGAAATGAACTAAAAAACAATATTAAAAATGCATGGAGAAAAAAATTTATTCAAGAACAAAAAAATGTAGTAGGTTTAGATGCTGCAATTTTAATGAATCCAGAAACATGGGTTGCATCAGGTCATGTTGGAGGTTTTTCAGACCCATTAATCGACTGTAAAGAATGTAAAACTCGTCATAGAGCTGATAAATTAATCGAAGAATGGGCACATAGCAAAGGAAAAGATATGATTGCAGATGGAATGTCAAATGAAGAGTTAATAAACTTTATAAATGAAAATAAAATACCATGCCCAGATTGTGGAAAGACTAATTTTACAGATATAAGAAAATTTAATTTAATGTTTAAAACATCTCAAGGTGTAACAGAAGGAAAAACATCAGAAATATATTTAAGACCAGAAACAGCTCAAGGAATATTTGTTGATTTTAAAAATGTTTTAAGAACTTCAAGAAAGAAAATACCTATGGGTATTGCTCAAATAGGTAAAGCTTTTAGAAATGAAATAACACCAGGAAACTTCATTTTTAGAACTCGTGAATTTGAGCAAATGGAAATGGAATTTTTCTGCAAACCAGGAACAGATTTAGAATGGTTTAAATATTGGAAAGATTATTCTGAAAACTGGCTATTAAGTCTAGGAATGAAAAAAGAAAATATTAGACTAAGAGACCACAGCAAAGAAGAATTAGTATTTTATAGCAAAGCTACAACTGATATTGAATTTAATTTCCCATTTGGTTGGGGAGAACTTTGGGGAATAGCTGACAGAACAGATTATGACTTATCAAGACATATGGAACATTCTAAACAAGATTTAAGCTATCAAGACCCAGAAACAGGAGAAAAATATGTGCCTTATGTAATTGAACCATCACTTGGAGCAGATAGAGTGCTTTTAGCATTCCTTTGCAATGCATATGAAGAAGAGAAAATTGCAGAAGGAGACACAAGAACAGTATTACATTTACATCCAGCTCTAGCACCATATAAAGTGGCAGTACTTCCACTATCTAAAAAGTTATCAGATAAAGCAAATGAAGTATATGAAAAATTATCTAAGAAATTTATGTGTGATTATGATGAAGCAGGAAGTATTGGAAAAAGATATAGAAGAGAAGATGAAATAGGAACACCTTACTGCGTTACAATAGATTTTGATACATTAGAAGATGAAGCAGTAACAATAAGAGATAGAGATACTATGGAACAAGTAAGAGTAAAAATAGATGAGCTAGAAGCATGGATTGAAGAAAAGATTACATTTTAATATGAAAAGCTAAATAAATAGCACAACTAAATGTTTATAAATAATTAATGGTAGTTTATGTAATTTACTTGAAAAAAGTTGTTAATGGTGGTATAATCTAGCCACTGCCTTATATATAGGAATAGTCGAAACGGAGGGGATAACATTGACATCAAGAGACAAAATCTATATAAGAAGTTATCTTATAACTGAAGTTGAAGGCGACAACAATGTAAATGGAAAATGGTATTCTATCAAATTTGTTTTTAAAAACAATAAGGGGGAAGAAGATTTTAGGGAAGTAACAGCAAGATTAACAGCTAAAGAAAGAAAAGAAGTTGATCAAGCTCTATATGATTTAATCATATTAAACCAAAATCATGATTTCGTACCATTTGAACAAATTTTAAAATACATAATGCCATTTACACAAAGAAAGTAACAGGAAAATTCCTGCTACTTTTTATTTTTTTAATCTCCTAGATTTCTTTCATATAAATCTTTTATAAATACATCTTTTTCCTCGAAATTATCAACAAAACCAACCTTTGCAATTTCATCATTTGCACCTTGTATCCAAACAGCTCTATTATCATAATAAACATCATATTTGTCATCATTATTTAAAATATGTTTCATTCTATTTAATTCCATAAAAATCCCTCCTTAAAATATATATTAAAAGTATATCCTAAAATCTTAAAAATATAACTTTTGTAAAATAGAATTTGACTTATCTATTTATTTAAGATAAAATTATGTAGCAAACAAAAGGAGGAATTTTATGAAAATACAATATGAAGATAAAATTTTTGAAGTTGATAAAAAAACAAAAATAAGTAAACTTTTAAAAGATGAAATAGAAAATAGTAAATATCCTGTAATAGCAGCGATATTTAATAATGAATATCAAAATTTAGATTATGAATTAAATGAAGATGGTAAAATAAAATTAGTAGATATTTCAGACAAACAAGGTATGAAAATATATAGAAGAACACTAATATATATTTTATCAAAAGCAATAAGAAACTTAGATTTAGATTATAATATAATAGTTGACCATCAGTTATATAACGCAACATTTTGTGAAGTAGAAGGAAAAGAAATTTTAGAAGAAGATTTAAGTAAAATTCATGATGAGATGAGAAGGATAATAAAAAAAGATTATCCAATTAGAAAAGTTATAATGTCAAGAAAAGAAGCAGAAGACTTTTTTAATGAAACAGGAACTTCTAAAGGTTTTTTACAATTTACTTTAAAAGAAAATAAAGAAATAAAAATGTATTTTTGCGAAGACTATTTTAATTATTGCTATGGAGAGCTTGCAAATAGAACAGGAATTACAAAAATATTTGAAATAATGAAATATAAAGATGGAATACTTATGAGATATCCAGACTCTAGCAAGCCAGATCAAATGTCAAAATTAATCCAATATAAAAAAATAGAATGGGCTTTAGACGAATATGACGATATTCATAAGATTTTAAATGTAAATACAGTATATAAATTAAATAGAGCAATAGAAGAAGACAGAATAAAAGATATAATTATGCTAGATGAAGCATTACACGAAAAAAAGATTGCAAACATTGCAGATGAAATAGCAAAAAACAGAAATATAAAAATGGTGTTAATTGCAGGACCTTCATCATCAGGAAAGACTACTTTTGCAAAAAGATTAGGAATACAATTAAGAATAAATAGAATAAAACCTGTAACAATTTCAGTAGATAACTATTTTGTCGAAAGAAAAGACACACCAAAAGATGAAAATGGAAATTATGATTTTGAATGTATAGAAGCAATTGACTTAAAATTATTTAATGACCATTTAACTAAATTATTAAATGGTGAAGAAGTCGAAATGCCAGAATTTGATTTTTATGAAGGAACAAAAAAATATAAAGGAAAAAAATTAAAATTAGAAAAAGATGAAATTTTAGTAATAGAAGGAATTCATTGTTTAAATGATAAACTAACAGAGAAAATTTCAAAAGACCAAAAATATAAAATATATATAAGTGCTTTAACAGTACTTAATATAGATAGATATACAAGATTTTCTTCAGGAGATACAAGATTAATTAGAAGAATTGTAAGAGATTATCAATTTAGAGGATATTCAGCAAAACATACAATTGCAAACTGGCCAATGGTAAATAGAGGAGAAGTAAAAAATATTTTTCCATTCCAAGAAGAATCAAATGCAATATTTAATACATCACTTATATATGAATTAGGTGTATTAAAAGCCATGGCAGTACCAATGCTTGAAGAAATAACAAAAAAGGACCAAGAATATGCTGAGGCAGAAAGAATATTAGATTTATTAAAATATATAAAGCCAATACCAAAAGAATATGTACCATCAAATTCATTATTAAAAGAATTTGTGGGTGGAGGAGACTTTAAATATTAAAAGGAGAAAAATGGAGAAAAAAGTTTTTACAAAAATAGATGAAGAATTTATATGTGATAATTGTGGCAAAAAAGTTCCAAAACTTGGTTATACATCAAGAGACCATTGCCCATATTGTTTGCACTCAAAACATGTTGACAAAAACCCAGGAGATAGAGAAGAAAAATGCCATGGGGATTTAGTACCAATAAGAATGGAACCAAACAGTAAAAAAGGATATGTAATAATATATAAATGCAAAAAATGTAATGCTATTAGAAAAAATAAAGCTGCAAAAGATGACAATATGGATTTATTAATAGAACTAAGTAAAAATACAGAATATTAAAAAAGGACTTTAAGTCCTTTTTTAAATGGTTCTATTTAAATTGCCAGATGTAAAATCTTTTCCTTCAAATTTATTTCCTTTTTTAACAGTATTTATAATTTCATTAATTTCAGAAATTTCTTCATCTAAAATATCAATTCTTGCAAAATTTATATCAAAATCTTTTGGAGAAATTGAAGTAGTTTTACTGTTATATATAGTTGTAACAGTTTGAATATTATCAGGCACAATTCTAAATTTCAAGTTTAATCTATCTTTTAAGTAATATTTATTTGAATTTGTACACCTAGCTAGACATTCAGGATAGCATTTATCAGATTCTCCAAGTAAGCAATAATTCATATTAAGTACAGGTGTTTTTCCATAAACAATTAATTCTTTTTGCAAATAATTGTAACTACATAAATCTAAAATAGTTTCTTTATCTAATTCTGGAGAAATTGTAAAAGTACTTACTCCAAGTTTTTTTAATTCTAAAACTGTATATTTATTAAATACATTAAAAGTATAGTTTGAAACTAACCTATAATTTTTTTCAATGTTTTGGAATAACTTACTTAGTAATTTTATATTACATATATTTGAAATTACAAATCCTTTAATATCAAACTTTTCTATTGCAGAAGTAACATTTGCATAAAAAAGATTTTTATAATTTCCTTTTACAATAGTTGGCATATAGATAAACATATCAGCCTTTTTACTTAAAGTTTTTAATATTTGTTCATATTTTTTATTAGTAAAATACTTTAAAGGAATATATAGTTTATCTACTTGTTGTAATTTTGAATAATCATAATCTAAATTTAAAGTATTTAATAATAAAGATGTTTTTATTTTATATTCTTTAGGAGAAGGAATTTTTTCTTTTGCATATGTTCTCATACTATCTAATAGTTTTTCATCTTTTGTTTTTTCTAAAATACTTTGTAAATCTTTAGGTTTTCTAGTTATTTTACTTATTGCAAATCTTTCAACTTCAGCTAAAGCACATCTTCTTAATTCATTTATTATGCTAAGTTTTGGGATAAACACATTATCATCTAAATCAACTGTAATTTTACTAAATTCATAAGGGGTATTACCTGTTTTTGATAATTGTTCTACAATTGTTGCAAAAGTAATAGGTTTTGATTTTGCCTTGTCTTTTGGAATAAAATCAGACAATACATTTACATATAAATCTTTATAAATTCCATTCTTTTTACTACTTGTTATTTTAATAGAAATAGGTTTTCCAAATTTTATTCTTACAGACGCTTCTAGTCCAATTTTTCTATGCTCACCAGATAGGCTTTCTTTTGCTTCAGAAAATAATTCTTTAGATGTCATTTTATATATTTTAGCACCTAAATTAATATTTCCTTTCATTCTTCCAATTGTTACTGTTTGTCCTATTTTTGTATCTGTAATGTTTTTAGAGTTTTCCATAAGTTCTGAAACAGTATAACCGAGCTTTTTCTCCTTCTATAGAAATTGTATCACCAATTCCTAACTTTTCCTTTAATTTTAAAGTAATATATCCTTTATTTTTTTGGAAATTTTGAACTTTACCAAGATAAAGACCCATGTTATTTGGTTTTTCTTTAAAAACTAAATTTTTATTTGGTTCATCATCTAGATGTCCAGAAGATGACATACCTCTATTAAATATTTGTATTAAATCTTTTTTATCATTTTTATCTATTACATATTCATCTTTAGATAAAGCTAAATCTATGTACTTCCTATAAATCCTAGTTACAGTAGCTACATATTTAGAAGATTTCATCCTTCCTTCTATTTTTAAACATTTAACTCCAGACTTTATTAAAGATGGTATATAGTCTAAACCACATAAATCTTTTGTACTCAAAAGATATCCGAGAATTTATTTTTTTATCATTTTCTAATAAATCATAGGGAAGTCTGCAAGGTCCAGCACATTTGCCACGGTTTCCGAGAACGACCACCTATCATACTAGAAAATAAACATTGACCTGAATATGAAATACAAAGAGCACCATGAATAAAACATTCTATTTCAATATCAGAATTTTTACAAATATAGTCTATTTCATTGTGTGAAAGCTCTCTTGCAAGAACAACTCTTTTAAATCCTAAATCTTGAAGTTCTAATGCACCATTTAAGTTATGAACAGTCATCTGAGTACTACCATGAATTGGAAGGTCTGGAAAAGCTTTGATTAGCTTCATTGCTAACCCCAAATCTTGTACTAAAATAGCATCAATTCCAAATTCATAAACCTTTTTTGCTAAAAGAAGTGCATCTGCAAATTCATTATCTTTTATTAATGTATTTAAAGTTAAATATGTTTTAACACCACGAATTTTGGCATATCTAATTACATTTTGCAAATCGTTTAAATTAAAATTACGAGCAAATGCTCTTGCATTAAATAAATCAGAGCCAAAATATACACTGTCTGCTCCGTTTTGAACAGCAGCTTTTAAAGATTCAAAATCACCAGCTGGTGCAAGTAATTCTATCATTTCTAACCTCCTAAAAAACGACTTTTTAAGACTTTTTTATTTCAAAAACATTTTATCATAAATATAGAAAAAATAAAACAATGTATGATATAATATTTTCAAAGGTGGTTTTATGGAAAAAGGTGTAAGAAGAGCTAGATTAGAAGAAAGCAGAAAAAAAGTAAAAATAAAACTTTTAACAGTATTTATATGTTTTATTTTAATAATAATTGTAATACAATTTACTAAAGTAGATGAAGGGAAAATAGTAGAAGAAACAAGTAGCAAAGTAGAAGAAACTACAGAAAACAAAGAAGAAGTAAAAGAAGAAAATGTAGAAGAAAAACAAGAAATAATAGAACCATCAGAATCAGAAGAAATAAAGCAACTTATAGAACAAATAAAAATAGACAATTCATTAACTGAAGATAATTTTTCATTTTTTTACTATAATCCAAAAACAAAAAAATATTATTTAGATAATGGAGATAAGTGGTACACAGCAGCAAGTACAACAAAAGTACCAATAGCAATGATATATTATGATAAAATAAATAATAAAGAAATAACTTTAGACTCAGTATATCCATATAGCTCATCAGATTATGAAGAAGGAGATGGAATGACAGCATATACATATTCTCCAGGAGATGAAATACCATTATCATTTTTAATAGAACAAATGATAGAAAAAAGTGATAATACAGCAACAAATGTATTAACAAGAGCATTAGGAGGAAGAAAACAATATATAGGAGATACTTTAAAATATATTGATGAAAAAATAAATATAGAAATACCAGAAAACTTTTATACAGAAAACATAACATCTCCAAAATATGGGATAGGAATTATGAACTATTTATATAACCATCCAGAAGAATATGCAGGGCTAATAGACCATATGAAAAAATCTTCTTATGGAAGTTATTTAAAAAAATTGATAGATTGTGATGTCGCTCATAAATATGGAAGTTATGAAGGATATATTCATGATTATGGAATAGTATATTCTAACACACCATATTTAATAGGAGTATTTACTAAAAGCGTTCCAAATGCTGAAGAATTAATTGCAAATATAAGTAAACAAGTTCTAGATAAGCACTTAAGTTTAGAAGAATAATATAAAATTAATTGACTATAAAAAATACGAATGATATAATTAAAACATCAAAAAAAATCGAAAGGAAAGAAAATTTATGAAAGTAAAAAATGTAGTAAAAATAGGATTAATTTCAATGTTTTTAGTAATATTTATGTTATCAAATATAGCTTTTGCAGTAAGTGCTACAAATAAAACAGAAAACTTATCAGAAACAAATACAACAACTGAAGAAGAAACTACAAAAGAAGAAACAAGTGTAGATAGTGATGAAACTAAAACTACATCTAGTAATAAAGAAAATTCACAAGAACAATCAAAAAATGAAGAAAGTAAAGCACAAACTCAAGAAACAAGAGAACAAACAAAAAGTAGTAATGCAAACTTAAGTAATCTTGGAATTAAACCAAATGACTTTTCAGGATTTACTCCAAATAAAACAGAATATGATGTTACAGTTCCAGATGATGTAGATAGCATCCAAATTTATGCAACTTTGCAAGATAGTAAGGCTAAAATTTTAGGAACAGGAACAAAAGATTTAAACTATGGTTTAAATGAATTCACAATAACTGTAACTGCAGAAGATGGAACAACAAAAGACTATATTCTAAACATAACAAGAGGTGGAGAAGAAAACACAGAAAATGTTAGTGAAGAATATTTAGGAGATGGCCTTGCAAGTTTAAATATAGAAAATTTAGAATTATCACCATCTTTTGATACAAATATATATGAATATACTGTAAAATATATAGGAGAAAAGACAAACTTAGATATTACAGCAGAAGCAACAGACCCTTATTATGTTGTTGAAGTGACAGGAAATGAAGATTTGCAAGAAGGAGAAAATCTAATTACAATACTAGTATCAGACCCAGATGGAGAAAACATTGCAACATATCAAGTAACAGTAAATAAAAGTTTAGTTGATGAAGAAGCATTAGCTAGAGAACAAGCAGAAAAAGAAAAACAAAGAAATATAATAATTGGTGTTGTTGTAGCAGTAATAATAATTGCAATAATTATAATTGTAATTGTTAAAAAACATAAAAAGAAAAGTAAATTTGTAGAAGATTACACAGTTCCATATCAAGGAATAAATAACAAAGAAGATGAAGACTTTAATGATGAATATGATGAAAATGACATTCCAAAAAGTTTAAAAAATAATTATACAAATAATGACGATAAGGATGAAGAAAATAGAAATGACATAGAAGACTTATATAAAAACAAAAATAATGGAAAAACTATAGAAGAAGTAGAAGACTTAGAACAAAGAAAATCAAGAAAAATTCGTCGTAAAGGAAAAAGATATTTAGACTAAAATAAAGATTAAAAAAAGAGTATATCATAAAATAAAAAAGCAATTCTTAAGAGAAAATTCTCAAAAAAGAATTGCTTTTTTGTTATTGTATAGAAGGGATTAGCAGCATCCGCCTCTACCACCACCACAACAGCAGCATAATAATAAGATTAATATGATAATCCAGCAGCAATCATCACCAAATCCGAAACCACCGCAACCTCTGTTTTCTGGCATAGTCTAGACCCCCTTCCTATATCACAATTATGTTTTTCTTTTGTTGTTTTCCTTTGTATAATACATAGTATGAAAAATATAAAAATGTGTTACTTTTTTTGTTTGTCTTAAGAAAAATAAGACAAATGAGAATTTTGGGGACGGAGCATTTTTGTCTCAAGACTGTCCCCATTTGTCTCAAAAATTTTAAAGAAATTTAATAA
>CALXCM010000008.1 GCA_944386785.1 uncultured Clostridia bacterium
AGAGCCGAAATACTAGAAAGATGGGAACGAGAAGAAAAATGGAATAAACATTCTGTTTACGATAAAGGAGTTTCTAACGGAATTTCTGAAGGATTTTCTAAAGGAGAGAAAGCTGAAAAAGAAAAAATTGCAAAATCTATGTTAAACAGAAATTTTTCTATAGACATTATTTCTGAAATAACTGGGCTATCAAAAAAAGAAATTGAAGCACTAAATTAATTTTATAAAGACACCTATAATCATTTTAATTGTATTATAGGTGTTTTTATTTTATCTTCTTCTATAATTACCACATAAGCATCCTGTTCTTCCATTTGTATTATTATTTGGTATAACATTTATTCTCGCTGTTACTCTATTATTGTTGCTATTACCACAGTTACAACAATTACATGTATTTCTTCTAGCACAACTGCTACAACTATTATTTATTTGACTTGTTGTGTCTAATGTATTTGCTATATTGTCTGCACTAATCGTAAGAACTGTATTTTGATTAAAATTATCTTGATTTCCCTCATTACAATTGCACACTGTATAATTACAATTATTTCTAATTCTATTAAAAACTCTATTTAAAATACACACTATAACTGCTGTTATATAACTTATTATTGTATATACAATTGCTGCTATTAAAAACTCTAAACTTCCTATAACAAAAGTTACAATCAAAAATATTGCAAAAATTATTGATGCTACTAATATAGGACATTTAAATATTTTTTGTAATGCTATAGAAATAATTATAGTTGCAATAGGCAAAGCAAAAAATATTAGTAATATGTTCATATCTTTTCTCCTTTTTTCTTTTTAATATATATTATGCATATTACTATAGATTAGTTAACAGAAAATAAAAAGTACAACTAAATTTCTTTAATTGTACTTTAATTTTATTCATATTCTACTCTTAGTAAGTATAACCCTTCTGGCTTTAAAGTTTTACCAGCTTTTGCTCTATCTTTTGATTTAATTATTTCTTTAATTTCTTCTGGCTTGATTTTTCCAAGTCCTACATCTACCAAAGTTCCTGCTATTATTCTTACCATATTATATAAAAAGCCATTTCCGTGTAAGTTCTATCCAAATTCTTTCGTCTGGTTTTTCTATAACTTCTGCTTTATATATTGTTCTTACACTACTTTTGCTACTTGTTCCACTTGCTTTAAAAGCTTTAAAATCGTGTTCACCTTCAAAATATTTTATAGCTTCTTGCATTTTTTTAATATCTAGCTTTTCTGGTATATGTGTTTCTAAATTTCTGTATATTGCTGTTCCCATTTTAGAATTATTAATTACATATCTATATGTTTTTTTCTTACATGTAAGTCTACTGTGAAAGTTTTCGTCAACTTCTTCTGCTGATTTTATTAAAATTGACTTTTTCAAATTAGTATTAATTGCAATTGGAAACTTTTCTATCGGAATATTAGAATTTGTTTTAAAATTAGCAACTTGTCCGAAGAGCATGTACTCCGTTTATCAGTTCTTCCTGATGCAAATAATTCTACATCTTCTTTTGTTATTTGTTTAATTGCTTGTTCTATTGTGCCTTGTATATTTAATTTATTTGGTTGTTTTTGCCAACCATTATAATCTTTTCCGTCATATTCTATTACTAGCTTTATATTTCTCATTTTAATTTTCCTTATCGTTTTTATTTGCTTCTTCTTTTTCTTTTTTTAGTTTTTGTTTTATACTTTTTATTTTATTTGCTCTTTCCTTTTTTTCAACAGCAAATCTTTTTGTTACAATATTACTTATTAAAATTTTCTTTAGCACATCTTCTCTTACATCTGCAATTAATGTTCCATCTTTTGCAACTGAAATTTTTCCAGTTTCTTCTGATACAACAACAACTATACTATCAGATTCTTTAGATATTCCAATTGCTGCTCTATGTCTTGTTCCTAATTCTTTTGCTATATCTTTATCATCTGCTAAAGGAAGTACACATGCTGCTGCAGCTATTTTGTTTCCTGATATTACTACTGCTCCATCATGAAGTGGTGTTCTTGGTACGAAGATATTTACTAATAGTTGTGGGGATACTTCTGCATTCATAGGTATTCCTGTTGCAATTATATCTTGTATTTTTATATCTCTTTCTAAAACAATTAATGCTCCTGTTTTAGTCTTAGATAGTTCTGTTGCTGCAATTACAACTTTATATATATCTTCTTTTGTTTTGGTTGCTAAATCTTTATCAATTCCAAAAAATTTAGTAATTTTGTTTGTTCCGAAGTTGTTCTAATGCACGCCTTAATTCTGGTTGGAATATAACTATTATTGCAATTACTCCTAAATTCATAATTCCAGTTAAAATCCAATTTAGTATTTTTAAGTTTAATAATCCACTTAAAGCTGTTGCAATAATAAGTAAGGCAATTCCTTTAATTAATTGCCATGCTCTAGAACCTTTTACCATTTTAAAAAAGCAATACACTAAAAATATTACAATTGCAATATCTATTATTAATGTTACTAATTCAAATGGATTTTCTTGTAATGATTTTATATATGCTAAAATATTTTCATTATAAAAATTTTCCCAATTCATTCCTAAATTAATTACCATATATTTTCTCCTATCCAATTAGTGCAAATACAAGTGTTCCAGCTGTTGCAGATACCATAAGTAATGCTAATATTCCAGCCATTACTTTTACAAATATTTGACCTTTATCATATTTATGTTTTTTTACTTCTAAGTTTTTTTGTTTGTTTTTCTTCATTGTTTTTCACCTCAAATTTAATATTTACATTATATATTATACCACTTTATTTGTTTTTTTCAATTGTTTTAATTTTAATTCCATTAATTTCTTCTATTTTATTACTTCTAATATACTTTTTAATTTTTCTTGTTTTTCTTTACTTATTTTTATATTTTCTAATATTTTGTTTTTCGCTTTATTTAATTTTTCTTTGTCATTTGCATAAATTGTAGCAATTATTTCTTCTTTTTTTACTTTGTCTCCTACTTTTTTAAATAGAGAGATTCCAACACTATTATCTATTTTATCTTCTTTTTTAGTTCTTCCTGCTCCTAAAAAACATGCAATTTTACCCATTTCTTTTGCATCTATTTTTGATATATATCCTTCTTTTTCAATTTTTATATCTTCTACATATTTTGCTTTTTCAAATTTTTCCAAGGTTTCAATATATGAAATATCTCCACCTTGTTTTTCTACTAGTTCTAAGAATTTATTATATGCTTTTTTATTTTTAATATTTTCTAATAAAATTTCTTTGTTTTTATCTATATCGTCTCCAAGACCTGCTAAGTACATCATATAGCTTCCAAGTTCTAGTACAACTTCTTTTAAATCTTCTTGCATTTTTCCTTTTAAAAATTCTACCGCTTCTATAACTTCTAAAGTATTCCCTATGTTTATACCTAGTGGCTCATCCATATTAGTTAATACACAAACTGTTTTTCTATTTGCAAGATTTCCTATTCCAATCATTTCTTTTGCAAGTTTTCTTGCACTTTCAATATCTTTCATAAAAGCACCATTTCCAACTGTTACATCTAAAACAATTTTATCTGCTCCACTTGCTATTTTTTTACTCATTATACTAGATGCAATTAATGGAATACTTTCAACACATGAAATACTATCACGAAGTGCATATATTTTTTTATCTGCTGGTGCTAAATTTTCTGTTTGTGATATCATACTTATTCCAATTTCTTTTACATTTTTTATAAATTCATCCATATTTAAATTAGTTCTATATCCTGGAATTGATTCTAATTTATCAACAGTTCCTCCTGTAAAGCCCAATCCTCTTCCTGACATTTTTGCAACAGTTACACCCACAGATGAAACTAGTGGAAGTAATATTAGAGAAACTTTATCCCCAACTCCTCCACTTGAGTGTTTATCTACTATTATTTTTCCTAGTTCTTTACTTAGGTTTAAAATTTCTCCTGAATTCGCCATAGAAATTGCAAGATTTGTTGTTTCTTTATTTGTCATTCCATTTAAGTAAATTGCCATAATTAAAGCTGCAGCTTGATAATCTGTAACTTCTCCTTTTGTATATTTTTTTATAAAGAATTCTATTTCTTCTTTAGTTAGTTCTTTTTTATCTCTCTTTTTTTCAATAATTTCTAATATATTCAAATTTATCCCACCTTAAACAAAGTGTTTTGTAAAGCTTTTTCTGTGTATTGGACATAGTCCATATTCTTTTATTGCTTCTATATGCATTTTTGTGCCATAGCCTTTATGCTTACTAAATCCATATTGTGGATAGATTTCATCCCATTGTCTCATTATTCTATCCCTTGTTACTTTTGCGATTATAGATGCTGCTGCAATACTATAACATTTTGCATCACCTTTTATTATTGAATCATATGGAATTCCTTTTGTATCTATGTGATTTAAAGCATCTACTATTATTAAATCAGGTTTTATTTTTTGTTCTTCAACTACTTTTGTTAATCCCATTTTTGTTGCATTTAATATATTTATATCATCAATTACATCTTGCCCAATTATAGAGACAGAATAACTTATTGCTTCTTCTAAAATTTTATCATATAGCATTTCTCTTTTCTTTTCTGAAACCTTTTTAGAATCGTTTACTCCTTCAATCATAGAATTTTCTGGCATTATTACTCCAGCAATAACAACAGGACCAGCTAAGGGACCTCTTCCTGCTTCATCTATTCCGCATATGTTTTTAAATCCTTTTATATGTAAGTCATTTTCTATTTCTTTTAATTTTTTTAATCTTTCTTCTTCTTTTTCTTTCATTTTTTGCCTCTTAAATATTTTATACTTCTAATTTATCAATCTCTGTTAATGAATATTGTCCGTTAAAACCTAAATTGTTATATACTTCTACTGTTAAATTTGTTTCATCAAATTTAATAAAATATCCTTCACCTTCTTCTAACTGGATATCTTCAATTCCCCATTTTGTCATTGTATCTTGAGACACATAATAGCATGTAGCATCACTAGTTGGAATTTGTGAAGGAGTAGATAGTCCAGATTCTGATGCTTTTTTTAAGCCTGCTTCATCTTCATATACTGATTTTCTTACCTCACTTCTTTTTGTTTCATCTGGTTTTGGTCCCATTTTAAAATTTACTTCTTCTACATACTCTCTTGCTTTTGCTTCTATTAATAGCATATTTGTTTTTAAAGCTTCTAAATTTGCACTTTTAATTATTTCAACTCCACTATATGTTGCAATTCCTGCAATTATTAATAAAATAATTATTGTGATTGCTAAAGCAACTAATGTTATACCTTGATTTTTTTTCAAATTCATTTGTAATCCACCCTTTTTATTCATTTTTCTTAATTATATATTTTAATTTTATAATTTTCAACCATTTATTAAAAAAACTCTAGTTATATATATTTTGAACTTCTAAAAACCCCATTTCTTTCACATAATTTTCACAAACATATTGTATTATATCTACAAAATGAGATAATATATATATTAGAAGAATTTAGGAGGTCTTATCTTATGGAAGAAGAAAAAAATAAAGTAGAAAAAACAAAAACATCTAATTTTAAAACAGTTCAAAACAATAATTCATACAAAAATTATGATGCAGGAAAAAAAGAAAAAGCAAAACTTGGATTTGGAAGAGGATTTTTAATTCCATTTGCAAGTGGAATACTAGGTTGCAGTATTGTAATTGGTACATGTTTTGGAGTTCCTTCAATCAGAAATTCAATTTTAGGAACTGAAAACAGTAATTCTAGTAGTAGCAGCAATAGTCAAAATAGTGGTTATGTATCACAAACATCACTTTCAAACTATTCAGATACAGCAATTTATGCTGCAAATAAAGTATTACCATCAATTGTTGGTATAAAAGTTGAATATAATGTAAATTCATTAATGTCTATGTTTGGAGGAGTTCAAAATAGTACTGCAACAGCAACAGGTTCTGGTATTATAATTAGTGAAGATGGATATATATTAACAAACAACCATGTTGTTTCATCAAGTTCTTCTGAATCATATTATGCTGTTTCTGAAGCTACAAAATTAACTGTTACTTTATTTAATGACGAAACTGAATATGAAGCAAAAGTTGTAGGAACTGATGAGCAAACAGACTTAGCAGTTATAAAAATTGATAAAACAGGACTTCCAAAAGCAGAATTTGCAGATTCTGATAATATAAAAGTTGGAGAATTTGCAATGGCTGTTGGTAATCCTTTAGGAATGGAAAGTAGTATTACATGTGGAGTAATAAGTGCTGTTAATAGAAAAATAACAGACACAGATGGAAAATCATATACTTTAATTCAAACAGATGCTGCAATAAATGCTGGTAACAGTGGTGGTGCTTTAGTAAATAGTCAAGGTCAAGTAATTGGTGTAAATACATTAAAACTACAAGGAGAAGGAATTGAAGGTATGGGATTTGCAATTCCTATCAATTCTACAGAAGATATTACTTCTCAATTAATTGAATATAGCAAAGTTAGAAGACCATATATAGGTATTACTGGAATGGACTTAGATGAAAAAACAGCTAAAGCAAACGACTTAGTTGTTGGTATCTATGTAAAAGCAATTGATGATTTCTCTGCTGCTGAAAAAGCAGGAATTAAAATTGGTGATGTTATAATCGAAGCAGATGGTAAAAAAATTAGTACAATGGATGAATTAACAGAAATCAAAAATTCTCATCAAATAGGTGATGAAATGAAAATTAAAGTAAATCGTGATGGAGAAGAAAGAGAATTAACTGTAAAACTTGAAGAACAACCTTAAAAATTTATATCTTTTCACTTTTAGTTCACACAATGGACAAATTTGAAAGTTATAATTTAAACAAATCAGTAAGAAGTACTGATTAAAATTAAAAACATCCCCTTTTATTTTCAAAACGAAAACCCTAGCAAAACTAGGGTTTTCTATTATTTTTATTATCTTATAATATTATCATATCTAAATCATTTGTTAAATTTTCATTTCCATAAGGATATAAAATATAAATTGCATCTTTTGACATGTAAAATACATTTGTGTTTTCTATTTTATACATATCACTTGAGGTATCTCTATTATATCTTGAATATCCCAATTTTTCTAGATCTTCTACTCTTTTTTGTTCTGTTTTTATTGCATCATTTATTTTTGTTTGAACATCATTTATATTTAATCTTTCAACTTTTAAAAGTTCTTCTAAGGTTATTTTTTTATTGTTTCTTAAATCATAATTAAAAGTCTCTATAATTAATCTTTGGGCACTAGAGCCTTCTTTTAAATTTGATTTTATCATAACTGATAAAATATCATTTTGAATTGTTGCTACATATTCAACTAAATATATTGCATTATTGTTATTAGCATTTAATATTTCATTTGTTTTATTTACAAAAGTTTTAATTTCATTATTATATTCATCTGCAATTTCATTATCAATATTTATATGTGGAATATGTACTTCTACATCATAATTATTTACTTTTGTTTCCTTTTTTTCAATTTCTGTATATACTATTGGTTTTTCTTCATCTTTTTTCTTAGAATTGCTTAAATCATTTTCTCCTTCTATGGAATTTGTAAATAACTGGTCAAAATTCATTTCTAAGGATTCTGTTTCTTCTCCTGATTTTTTTCCATATGTTAATTCTGATTCAATTCCCATAATTTTACCAATATCTATTCTTGCATAAAACTGTACATAAAAAGCTATAATTATTGATATAATGCAAATAATAGCAATTACTAAATAAAGTATTATTTGTTTTTTATTTATTTTATTTTCTGGTAATGTAACATTCATTTTTTTCCTCTTTTTCAACAAATTTTATTAGATTATATCATTTAATATAATTTTTATCAATAAGTTAGTATTTCTTTAAGATATATTTTTAAAATTTAAGACCTTAATTTTCTATTAAAATTAGCTTTTTTATTGACTATTCGCCATTTTTGATATATGATATTGTAGATTAAATTTATGTATAGAAATGAGGAATAAAAATATATGTTATGTTCAGAATGTAATAAAAATCCGGCAATTATTTTTTATAAAAAAATAGAAAACGGAAAAGAATCAATGGAAGGATATTGTTACGATTGTGCAAAGAAAAAAGGCATAAATCCAAATGAAGTTTTACATAAACAGAATGAAATTCTTTCAAATGATAAAGTAAACTTAAATGATATGACCAAACAATTTGAAACAATTTTTAAAGATTTAGCAGAAAATATAAACTTAGAAGATATTGAAAATATTGATGGAGCTATAACTTTTGGTACAGAATCTGATGATCCAAATGATGAAAATCCTAATAAGATTTCTGGAGCTGCAATTCCTCTTGGCTCAATATTTTCTAATATGTTTAACAAAAACGAAAATCAAGAAAGACAAGAAGAATTTTCTTCAGATAGAAAAAAAGTAAAAGTGGAAAAGAAAAAACAAAAACAAAATAAAAAGAGAAAATTTCTAGATACTTTTGGAACAAACCTAACAAACAAAGCCAAAAACAACGAATTAGATATTGTTATTGGAAGAGACAAAGAAATTAGAAGAGTTATTCAAATATTAAATAGGCGTTCTAAAAATAATCCTTGTTTAATTGGTGAACCAGGTGTTGGAAAAACAGCAATTGCACAAGGTCTAGCAATTAGAATCGCAACTCAAAATGTCCCTGCAAAATTATTAAATAAAGAAGTCTATTTATTAGACATGACTTCAATTATTGCAGGAACTCAATTTAGAGGACAATTCGAATCTAGAATGAAAGGCATTATTGATGAGTGTAAAGAATGTAAAAATATAATATTAGTAATTGATGAAATTCATAATATAATTGGTGCAGGAGATGGCGAACATTCTATGAATGCAGCAAATATTTTAAAACCTGCCCTATCTAATGGAGAAATTCAATTAATTGGAACTACTACTTTAAAAGAGTATAGAAAATATATTGAAAAAGATTCTGCTTTAGAAAGAAGATTTCAACAAGTATTGGTTGAAGAACCAAACGAAGATGACTCTATCTCTATTCTAGAAGGAATTAAAAAATATTATGAAGAATATCATAAAGTAAAAATATCATCAGATGTAATAAGACAAGCTGTCATAATGTCTGAAAAATATATTCATGATAGATTTTTGCCAGATAAAGCAATTGATATTTTGGATGAAGCTTGTTCTAGAATAAATCTAGAAAATAAAGATTTATATAAATTAGAAATATTAAAACAAGAACTTTCAAAAGTTCAAGCTGAAAAAGAAGAAGTTGTTGCAGCCGATTCTACTGAAGATTATCAAAAAGCAGCAGATTTAAAAACACGTGAATGTCAATTAATAGAAGAAATTGACAATATTTCTAAAAAAACAAAACCAAAACAATTAACTATTCAAGATATCGCATCAGTAATTGAGAGTTGGACAAAAATCCCTGTTACAAAAATAACTGAAGAAGAAACTTTAAAACTTCTAAATTTAGAAGAAAATCTTCATAAAAGAATTATTGGACAAAATGAAGCAGTAGCTGGAGTTGCAAGAGCAATTAGAAGAAATAGAGCAGGTCTTAAAAGCACAAAAAGACCACCATCATTTATCTTTGTTGGTCCAACAGGAGTTGGTAAAACAGAACTTGCAAAATCTTTAGCTTATGAAATGTTTGGCTCAGAAGATGCCATTATTAGAATTGATATGTCAGAATATATGGAAAGTCACTCTACATCAAAATTAATTGGTAGCCCTCCAGGATATGTTGGCTATGATGATGCAGGACAACTTACTGAAAAAGTAAAAAGAAAACCATATTCTATCATTCTTTTAGATGAAATAGAAAAAGCTCATCCTGATGTTTTTAATATTTTATTACAAGTATTAGATGATGGAAAACTAACAGATAGCCAAGGAAATTCAGTTAATTTTTCAAACACAATTATAATTATGACATCAAATGCTGGTTCAAATCTAAATACTAATTCAATTGGTTTTGGAAATGAAACTATAAATAAAAATAAAATAATGGACAGCCTAAAAGATATCTTTAGACCTGAATTTTTAAATAGAGTTGACGAAATAATACCTTTTGATTCTTTAACAAAAGAACAATTATTACAAATTGTTGATTTAATGTTAAAAGATACTTCAAAAGCTTTAGCTGGAAAAGATATAAAAATGGATATTTCAAAAAATGCAAAAAACTATCTTTTAGAAAAAGGTACTGATATAAAATTTGGAGCAAGACCTTTAAGAAGAGCAATTCAAAGATATGTGGAAGATGAACTTTCTGAAATGATTTTAAGAAAAACTCTTTTAGATGGTCAAACTGTAAAAATAGATTTTGAAAATGACAAATTAAAATTTGAAGTAATATAGGAGAAATTTATGTTAAAATATGTACCAAACACACTAACAATTATAAGATTTTTATTAATACCTGCAATTGTAATTTCAATTTTTTCTGGAAATTACATTTTAGCTGCAATTCTTTTTACTGTATCTGGTATTACAGATATAGCAGATGGATTTATTGCTAGAAAATTTAATTTAATATCTAATTTTGGGAAACTAATGGATCCTTTAGCAGATAAGCTAACTCAAATTGCAACTCTTGCATCTTTAGTTTTAGCTTCTGTTATTCCTGCATTTGGATATTGGATTTTAGGAATTGTACTTTTAAAAGAATTTATAATGATATGTGGAGCTTCTTTCCTTTATGGAAAAGATGTTGTTGTATATAGTAAATGGTATGGAAAACTTGCTACAGTTCTATTTTTCATAGCAATAATTGTTTCACTATTTATAAAAGAATTTGCACCAGAAGGTATTTTTGCTTATATTGATTTACCTTTATATTTACTTGCTTTAATTGCTACAATTTCTGCACTTATAATGTATATAAAAGATTTATATAATAAAGGTTTTATTGATAAGCAAGATTTAAATAAGGAAGTTACAATAGATAAAAAAGAAAGAAAGAAAAAGCAAAAATAAAAAATTAAAAGCATTTGACTTTTGTCAAATGCTTTTAATTTTTTATTCATAATCTTCGATTAATTGATATAATGCTTGTTTTCCATTAACTTCTATTCCCTTTTCTATTTCCATTTTATCTGTTTTAGGAAGATATTCTGTTGAAATATCTGTTGTTTCTACTAATTCTTCTTCTCCTTCTTTAGTCTTTCTATAAATTACTACTTGTCCATCTTTATCTTTTACTATATAGTGTTCTCCACATTCTCCATCTTGAGCTTGATATAACACAATTTTGTTTTCAGAAAATTTTTCAATTTCCCAATCTGGAAGCTTTTTTTGTAGTTCTTCTTTATTTAAATTAACAAATTCTTCTTCTATATTGCTATATATACTTTTTGTATGTTCACAGCCTTTATAATATATATTTTTTATAACTTCACAATTTGGAGATATTTTTTCTTCTTCCTTAGAATTTGCCTCTTGTGTATTTGATGTATTTTCTATAGATATATTTTCTTGTATTTTATTTTCCATATTTGCCTCATTTAATATATTTCCTTCTGTTTTGGTATTTGGAGTAAAATACATAACCCCTGCAATTATTCCTACTAAAACAACTATAATGCAAATCATAGTTATAATTATTTTGTTCATTTTCTCCTCCTTAATTATCTTTTTTAGTAGTATTTACACTTGTTGCTAAATTTATACAATTTATTTTTATAGTTATTTCTCCATCTAAATCAGTTCTATAAATTTTAGCTTTTTTCTTTTCTATTCTTTCTATAACACTTTCATTTGGATGACCAAATGTGTTATTTTTGCCTACTCCAATTAATGCAATTTTAGGATTTGCTAAATCTATAAATTCTTTTATTGAAGATGTTTTTGAACCATGATGAGCTACTTTTAAAATATCACATTTTATTTTTTTCTTATTTGTACTTTCTAATATTTTTCTTTCTGCTTCTTCTTCAATATCTCCAGTAAAGAGCATAGAAAATTTTTTATATTTTAATTTCATAACTAATGCATTATTATTTAATACATTTTCCGAAATTATATTTTTGTTATCTGGCCAAATAATTTCAAATTCTAAATTTTTTTCTAATTCTAATTTATCTCCTTTTTCTAAAATTCTGACATTTATATTTTTATCTTTTACTAATCTTAAAAATTCTTGATAATTTTTAGAATCTTCAAATTGTTTTGAAATAAATATATTTTTTACTTTTAATTCTTTTATTATTTTGGCACAAGCCTGATAGTGGTCTGTATCAAAATGAGAAATAAATAGATAATCAATTTTTGTATATCCTCTGTCTAAAATATATGGAAGTAAAGTGCTTTTCCCTACATCAAAATCTCCAAAAGAACCTCCTCCATCTATTAAAATAGTTTTCTTTTTTGGTGTTTCTATAAATGTACAATCTCCTTGTCCAACATCTACAAAATGAATTTTTAAATCTTTTGGTATAAAATTAAAAATTAATAAAGTAAAAAAAGTTATTATTACTATTTTAAATACTTTTTCCTTGTTTTCTCTTAATTCATATTTTATTACTGCTAATATATTTTTTACTCTTTTTGTTGTTGCCGTCTGATTTTTAGTTTTATATGAATTATATATAAAATTCAAAATAAAAATTAAAGTATAATAAATAATCATTATATATATTTTTGGAGTTGGAAAATATATTTTAGAAAAAGGTAAATTTGCCATTTTAGTAATTAAAATTAAAGTTTGTATTAGAAAACTTAAAAAGTATGAAATAATTTTTGCTATTGGTAAAAATACAAATGACAAAATAATTACTAAAAATGAAATAATAATTATTGGACCTATTATAATAGAAGCAAGTAAATTTGTTATTAAAAAATATATACTAAATAAGTTAAAATGAAAAATCATAATTGGAAATATCAAAATTTGTGCTGATATTGAAACAGAAAGCATTTCTTTTATTTTTAAAATTATTTTATTTTCTTTTTTCGTTTTTTCTTTTTCTTTATTTCTTTTTTTATTTAAAATATTAGATGTCGTTTTTTGAAATAAGACTATTCCTAGAGTTCCTAAATATGATAATTGCAACCCAATATTTCCTATTACATATGGATTTATTATTAACAAAATTAAAAGAGATATTGAAATTGAATTTATAACATCATTTTTTCTATGAACTAATTTTGAAAAAATAGTAATTATTCCCATTATTACACTTCTTACAACAGATGGACTAGAACCTGCAAGAATCATATATAAAATTAATAATACTATCATTATAATATTTGTTTTTCTTTTTCCCGCTAATTTTTGAAATAAAATTTGCATACCTATTACTAAATATGTTATATGCATTCCAGATACAGCTAAAATATGTGACAAGTTTGTTATTTCAAAATTTTCTTCTGTTTCTTCTGAGATGTTTTCTTTATCTCCTAAAATAAGTCCTTGAACTAAACCTTGTTCTTCTTCATTTTTAAATAAGGTTTTTGTTTTTTCTTTTATTTTATTAGACAAATTATATATATTTTTAAGTATAAAATTTCCTTTATCTTTTTCTAAAATTTCTATTTTTTCTACATCTATAGTTCCTATTATCCCCATTGATTTCAAATAATCTTGATAATTAAATCCTCCATAGTTTTTTGCTTTTTCTGGTTTTATATATGTTCCTTCTATTTTTATTTTATCTCCATATTCTAATTCTTTTTCTTTTTTATCTAATTTTATATACATTTCGTAATTATCTATTTTAAGTTTATATTTGTTATAATATTCTTTTTCTTGCTTTTTTGAACTTGTAACAATTCCTATTAATTTATAACTTTTTTCATCTTCAAAACTATTATCATATTTATTGTTAAAATATAAAGTTACTGTATTTGAAACTAAAGAAGATATTATAAAAATTAGAAGAGTAATTTTAGAAATATATAGCTTTAAATATCTCATATATCTATGTATACCAAATAATTTAAAACTCCTCTTATTTTTGCTTCTCGTAAATTTTAGAATATAATATATTATAAATATCAAAAAATATATAAAGGCTATACTAAATTTAAAGTATAGCCCTATTAATATCCCTATAATATATCCTGGTAGTGCAATTAATATTGGCCTTTTTGTTTTTATTTTTATCGCTCCCTTTTTTATTAATTGCCCCTATGTTATTTTATAAAACTCTTCTTGCTCCAACATAATTTGTATTATAGTATCCAGAATTTATTGTATCTGTTGTAACACCTCTTGATGGGTTGGCAGCATGTATAATTTTTCCTCCACCCATATATATTCCAACATGATTTATTCCAGATTTTCCAAACATTATTAAATCTCCTAATTGTAAATTACTTCTTGATACTGGAACACCATTACTATATTGTGCTGCTGCTGTTCTATTTAATGTTATTCCAAATTGTTTATATATGTAATAAGTAAATCCTGAACAGTCAAACCCACTAGGTGATGTTCCACCATATACATATTTTGAACCTAAATATGCTTTTGCTTTTTCTACTACTGCTGAACCTGTTGTAGCTGATGTAGAAGATGAATTTGTATTTGTAGCATTTGAAGCTGTAGAACTTCCAGCTGATGCTGATGAAGTATCTTTACTTGTTGCTTCTTCTTGTCTTATACCTGAACTTCTTGAAGTTACTGTTTCTTCTTGTTTTGTATCTGATAAAAGAGTTGATGCAATATACCCTTCATAAGCTCCTACTTTAACTTTTGTCCAACCTGCCTCTTCTGAAATCACTGTTACTTCTGTGTTTAAAGTAAGGTTTGTTAAAACTTCTGAAGATGAGCTTGGCTCTCTTCTTAAATTTACAGTTCCTGCATTAACATATAAAACATTTTGTGGTGCTTCTTGTGACTCTTCTTCTTTAGGAGTTTCCTCTGGTGTTTCTTCTACAATTGGTTCAGTTTTTGCATCTGCTAATATATTACTTCTTACCCATCCTGCACCTGATGCATTTTCTATACATACCCAATCATTCATTATTTCAGTAACTGTTACTTCTGTATCTTTTGCAAGATTTACTACATTTTCTGAAGTAATTAATGGGATTAGTTTTAAGTTTGTATCATTTAATATATATTTTTTTGCCCCGATTTCTAAATTTTGAGCAGAGTTTTCCACATTTTGTTCATTTGCTGTTGTTTGTTGCTGAGCCTCTTCTGTTTGCTCTGGTTCTCCTGTTTGTTCCTCTGATACTACATTTTCCCCTGCTGTATTTTCTTGTTCTTCAGTTGTTTCATTTGATGTTTCTTCATTTACAGTTATTAAATCTTCTCTTAAATAACCTGTTATTCCTCTTGCTTCTACTTTATACCAATTCTCTTGTTTTTCTATAACCTCTATTTCTTCTCCTTGTGATAATTGTTCTAATATACTACTATCCTCATTTGCTTCTTCTCTAAGGTTTGCTGTTTCTACACTAATTTTACCTGTTTGTGCTGCAAAACTTGAAGTTATTCCTAAAAATATTGCAAATATTATTACTAGTAATATTTTCTTAATATTTTTCATTTATTTACTCCTTATTTTTCTTTATTTTAGTAACGGCTCTAGTATATATAATTTTTTCTAAAATGTCAAGGAATTTGCTAGTAAGATTTGTGCCAAAATTTGGCAATAAAAAGCAAAAAGAATTATTTTTTTCCGACTAAAAAAGTGGCTTTTATTTTATTATAAAAACCACTTTTTGGTAAATTCAATTTATAAGTCACTTATATTAAAAATTGCAATATTATCTATATTAGTCTTTTCAACTATTGATTTAACTAATTCATAGTCTTCATCTCTTGCACTTGTATATTTTGCAAATCTTGTTTGATAATTATAAAGTGCATTTATGTTTGGATATATGTATTGCTGTTGTCCACCTGTTCTAAATTCCCAAGATATCTTATTATTAGTTCTGTCAATAGTTTCATACATTAAGTTATATGAATCATGTAATATCATAACAGGTGGTGGTGTACTACATTTATAATTTAGCATATATATCACCTGTTCATTATCTAAATTATATATCAAATACACTGTTGCTTCTGTTGTATAATTTAAAAATGCAAATGTACCATATTTATTTAACAATTCTTCTTCTTCTACATCAAAATATTTATATGCATATTCATTTGCTACAGCTTTAAATTTATTTATATCTTCCTGTTTAAAATCTACAGTAATTTTTTGCCCACTTACCTTTTCTCCTTCTAACTTAATCCCAGTTTTTTCTTTTTCACTGCTTATGTTTGCATTATTTTCAACATTGCTTTCACTTGCTTGTTTGGCACTTTCTAAAATATCATTATTTGAATTATACTCATATATTATAAAAGCAATAATAAACATTATGACAGCTATTGAGCACATTGTTAGTACTACTTTTTTTCCCATGCTCAAATTCTTTATTTTCTTCTTTTTTATTTTATTTCCACACTTACTGCAAAATTTTTCTTCTCCTTTTATTTCATTACCACATTTATTACAAAACATATTTTATCCTCATTTCAAAAAAATATATATTGTTTATAGTTCTTCTCTAACATAATTTATATCAGGATTATAAATAATCTTATCATCTTTCAAACATACATAAACTCCATTTTCATAAGGGCTACTTTCTACGGTTATAGTATAATTAGGTGCAAATGATGTTTTAGTTGTATGTACATCCATTAACCCATCTTTTATTTTTGATGTAATATGATATATATTATAATTGTTATAATTCTCTATAAATTCTATATTAAGCATATCTTCAGTTATTGTAACTAATTTTGCTTTACTATTATCTATTTTCCAATTGTATTTATTTGCATTGGCTATATGATTTTTTCCTCCACTGTTATATTCTTCTAAATTTTCTTGATTAAAAGTATAAACAAAATTGGTTTTTACTTCTTTCATTTCTTCACTTAATTGACTATTAGAATTTGATGTATTTCCAATATTATAGCTATTTTTTAAAATAATACCTGTAATAATTAGGATAATTAACAGGATTATACCAATTATAAATACTATTAAGTCTCTACTCATTTTTCCTACTACTTTTTTTCCGCATTTGCTACAAAATTTTTCTTTTTCTTTTATTTCATTACCACAATTTTTACAAAACATTTTATCTCCGCCTTTTATTTAATCTTTCCTACTTTTTTTACATTAATAGTATTACTGATTTTTTTTGAATATCCATATTTGTTTTTAAATTCTATCGTAATTGTGTTTTTTCCTTCGACAAAAGGAATTGAATTTGGCATATTTTCTGAATTATAAGTTTTTCCAGTCTCTTTTATTGTTACTGTATAATTATCATAATTACAACTCAATCTAAAACAAATAGGTTCATTGTTTGATGTAAGTTCATTTATTTGCTGTATATCATCAATTAAATCATAATAATTACTTCTATAATACCCTTCTTCATTTTTAGTATATTCTATATATAAACTAGCATTTGCATTATCAACCTCTTGTTTTGCTATTTTTTCTTCTTCCGCTTCTATATCTTCCATACTAAAATGTTCATCTTCTTTATAAAGGTCAGATATGGAGTTAGTCGATGTTTGAGTATCTGCATTAGTAATATTTTCATTTGTTTCTTTACTTAGTTCTTCACTTTTATTATCTATAAGTGGATTATAACTTATAGAATATTCTATTCCACCATTATTTTTCATTTCTTCTAATTTGCTTTTCAAATTATCAAAATTCAAACTAGATGTATCTACTTTGTTGCTATCTACATATTCTTGATATTCTTGTAATTTTTTATTTATATCTTCTCTTTTTATTTTTTCTTCATTAGAAAGTGTTTCAATTTTTGTTACATTACCATTTTCATCTTTATGTATTATATACTTTTGTTCTACTCCACCATATTTTTCTATTTCTTCTTCTGTCCAATCTGATATGCGAAAATCATCTTTATTTTCTGAGTAAGCAAAACAATAGTATTCATATTCTTTACTATTTATATCTACATATTTATAAAAATATTTCAAATCGCTTGTAGCCAGTTCTCTTGATAAAATTCTATTACTATTATCATAAATATTTTTTTGTTCTTTTTCATTCTCTTTTGAATAAATGTCTTTTCCATGACTAATTATTTTTCCAAAGTCTAAATCTATAACAGTATCTAAAATAATACTTCTCATATCTTCTTCTGTATTTAACAGTTCACCTTGAAAATATTCAAATGGAACTATTTCTAATATATCAAATATCTTTTGGCTAGTTATATCTTCTTTTAGATTTATCTTTTCAGATATAATTTTATCATTTTCATCTGTTTCTATTGTTAAAATATATTTCTTTCCATTTAATTCTTTTTCTTCAAATAAAATACATCCACCAAAATTTAAAATTCCATCACTATTTGGAAAATCAGTTGATTTTAAAATTTTAGGATATTCGTTGTCATCATAAATAAAAGTATATCTCATTAATAGTCCTGGAAAATAATTATCTATACTTACTATTCTATCTTCTATATAATTTATACTAACATAAGGTCCAGTTTCTTCTGAAATTTTTGTTACTCTATTTGAAGAATCATACTCATAGTTAAATTTTATTTCTTGTTCAATATTTTCATTATCTAAATATTTATATGATATTAAATCATTATTCTGATTGTATTTTTCATCTGTAATATTTTTTCCCTTAAATAGTCCAACTTTATTAAGTTCATAAGTTTCCAATTCTGTTTCTCCATCTGTATTTGTGTTTGACGCACTTACACTTTCTTTTGAACCATCATTATTAACTTTGTTAATCACAATTATTCCTACAATAATTATCAAAATAACTAAGACCGCAACTATTATTTTCCATTTCTTTACTTTCTTTTTCTCTTTCTCTTTTTTATTAGTCTTGACCTTTTTTTCTTCTTTTTTAGTGTTTTTTATTTTTTCATTTGTCTTGTTTTCTTTAATAGATATATTTTCTATTTTCGTACCACATTTAGTACAATACAAATCTCCTTCTTCTATTTTTTTTCCACATTTAGTGCAGAACACATCATATCCCCCCATTTTTCTTCCTTATTATTTTAACTATTCACATTAATTTTCTTTTTTAATAAGAATCATATTTTATTTTCTCTAATTCATAGTCTCTTTTTTTATAAGTCTTTAATTATTTTTTAGTATATCACTATTATTTTTATTTGTCTATTGTCTTTACAAGACCTTATTTTTTAGTTGAATTTTGTAAAATTATGAAAAAATATAAAAAGTATTGGCAAATACGAACATACGTTAAGATTTTTGCTTTCAATTGATAAAAGAAGAATTAGAAAAAATGTGGTTTCAAATTGGAACCTTAAATAAAAAAGTAAATAATAAAGCAGTAGTAGATATTATAAAAAGAGCAAATAGATACAAAAAACCTCGGAAGTTTCAAAACTTCCGAGGTTTGATATATTTTGTGAAAAGTTCTTTTTATCTTTTTGAGAATTGTGGTGCCTTTCTTGCTTTTTTAAGACCGTATTTTTTTCTTTCTTTCATTCTTGGATCTCTTGTTAAGAATCCGTTTTGTTTTAAAGCTGGTCTGTATTCGCTATTTGCTTCATTTAAAGCTCTAGCTAATCCATGTCTTATAGCACCTGCTTGACCTGTTGTTCCTCCACCTTTTACTGTACAAATAACATCATATTTTCCTAATGTATTTGTTACTGTAAATGGTTGTCTTACTATAACTTTTAATGTTTCTAATCCGAAAAATTCATCAATATCTTTTCCATTGATAGTAATTTTTCCTGTTCCTTCTACTATTCTTACTCTAGCAACAGCATTTTTTCTTCTTCCTGTTCCATAGAATACTACATTTTCTTTCTTAGCCATTATTTACTTACCTCCCATACTTCTGGTTTTTGTGCTTGATTTTCATGTTCTGCTCCTGCATAAACTCTTAATTTTCTAAGGCATTGTCTACCTAAAGATGTGTGAGGTAACATTCCTTTTATAGCTAACATCATAGCTTTTTCTGGATTTTTTTCAAGCATATCTTTTGCAGGAACTTCTTTCATTCCTCCAATGTATCCTGAATGATGTCTATAAATTTTTTGATTTAATTTGTTTCCTGTAAGAATTACATCTTTACAATTTAAAATAATTACATGGTCTCCCATATCAATATTTGGTGTATATGTTGGTTTGTGTTTTCCTCTTAATAATTTTGCAGCTTCTGTTGCAACTCTACCTAATGGTTTGTTTGCTGCATCGATTATATACCATTTGCTTTCAACTTCACCTTTTTTTGCACTATATGTTGTGTTATTCATGGTAACTGATACCCTCCTATTTCTTTCTTTTTTAATTTATTTTTTATTTTATATATATGAACTTTAAATCTAAAACCACCGGGGAGAAGTTTTACATTTAAATCATATCTCTAACATTGCTAAAAAATTATATTACAAATTCCTTGATTTGTCAATAGTTTTTAAAAGATTTGGTAAAATTTTGAGACAAATGGGGACGGAGCATTTTTGTCTCAAATAGATTTTTAATGTTTATATTAAAAAATACATTTATAGTATAATTTTTTAACTATAAATGCATTTTTTAAGTTATATATTTATATATAATGTTAAACGAAAACCAAATTCCCCAGTTGAACTATCAGGAGAATTATTTCCTTGTCTCACAGAAGCAGGAGTATCAAATCCAGTTTTATAATAATCTCCGCCTCTAGTAAATCTCCCAGTATCATTATATGATTCCATTGTCCATTCTCTCACATTTCCAGCCATATCATATATATTTTTCACCTTGTTTTTTCCATTTTCTAAATCTATTCCTGTTTTATGTTCTGGATTTCCATTTAGATAATTATCACTATACCATCCCATTCCTGTACTATCTTGAATATAGCTTTTCCCTTCTACATTTTGATTTGCTATATTCTCCATAAATTTCACTACTGCATCCCATTGTACTCCATATATAAGTGTACTTGTAACATTTGAATAGTCATTTATTTTATAAAAATTTCTTGCAAGTTCTACTGCGCCTATTATTGTTCCATCTGTTTCGTGCATTTCTCCATTTGCTGACCAAGGAGTACTTCTATATGCATATAACCCTTTCTTTACTCCGAACACTTCCGTCATCATTTTTTCCAGCTTCATATCTTCCAATATAAAAACCTTTATATTTTTTGACACTTGCATACATTGCCCTTGCTTCTATTTGAGTTGATGTAGTTTCAGTATATTTACTATTTGTACCCGTACTATCAGCTTCTCCAACATTAGATAAATATTCTTGTTGATGCCCTGAACTATATCCCTCTGCACTTATAAATTCATCTATTTCATTTACTGGTATCCATACAAATTCATTTCCATTTTTATCTATTATGACTAATCCATTATCTATTGTATTTTCTCCTTCTACTTGTGATACAGCAAAACCTGCTGGTATCGTTGCAATATCGCCGTTTTTATCTTTATATGTTTGATCTTCCAAGTTTGTTGCAGCTTCCATTGCAGTTAATCTTTTTTGTTCTTCTAATTGTGCTTCTTGTGTTTCTTTTTTCGCGTTCTGTGCCCCGAGTTAAAATTCCATTTTGTCCTGTAAACATTGAAATTGATACTCCTGCCAAAATTAAAAGAACAATGATTGTAATTACTAATGCAATTAGTGTTATACCATTATTCTTTTTGTTTACTTTTTCTTTTAATTTTTGTTTCATTTTTTCTCTCCCTTGTACTTTAATTTTGTATTCTTTTGTTAGTATTTCTCTTGTTTTTCTTATTATGCATTATTTTACTATTAACTAGTAGTTTATATTTATGATTATACTATAAGCACATGTTTATTTTCAATACTTTTTATTGTTTTTTTCTTTGTGTTTTATTTGCTTGTGTTATTTTTTATTTTATATTTTTACTATTTGTTGTTTTCTATTTTCTGTTTTACAAAATTCGACAAGAATGAGAGAAAAGAGAACTGTCCCCTTTTTTCTCAAAATAAAAGAAGCTATTTCTAGCTTCTTTCTATGATATCATATATTTATATACTTAATCTAAAAATCTTATTTTTTGTTTACTAAATCTTTTAATGCTTTACCAGCTTTGAATACTGGAGCTTTTGATGCAGGTATTTTGATTTCTTCTTTAGTTTGTGGGTTTCTACCTTTTCTAGCTGCTCTTTTTCTAACTTCAAAAGAACCAAATCCAACTAATTGAACTTTATCTCCTTTTTTTAGTGATTCTGTTACAACTTCTACAAAAGCATTAACTGATGCTTCAGCTGCTTTTTTTGTTTCTCCTGTTTTTGCAGCCATTGCTGCGATTAATTCAGCTTTGTTCATTTAAATTACCTCCTATAAGATATAATGTTTATGTACTTTGTTGTTTGAACAAACCACAACAAATGTACTACTAATCACATTATTCAACAAAAATATTAAAAATCCTTCTTTTTTTCTTAAATTTTTCTAATAAATCCTTAATTTTTCTAATATTGTACAAATTTTATCTCCTGCTGGCATCATTTGCATTTCTTCTTTTGTAAATATTTTTAATACAATTACTGAAATTGCATAAATTATAACTGCAGATATAATTGCTATTATTGTAGCCAAGTTTTCAGTAATTATACCCAAAAGTGATGAATATATAAAATATGAGCAAATTCCCATAATTATTGTTGCAATTATTGGTTTTATTACAAATTTTGAAAATGTCAAGTTTAGTTTTATATTTCTCTTAAGTGATGTTATTGCTATTGTAAATGCTACTACATGACATGCAACAGATGCTATTGCTGCACCATTTACTCCAATTTCAGGTATTGGAACTAATATTAAGTTAAGTATCAGCTTTACCAAAACTCCGGCATCCGAAGTGATATTGCAGGTATTTTAAGTTTTCCAAATCCTTGGAGTGCTCCATTTATCGTTTGGTCTAAAATTGTAAATATTATAGTTAATGAACTTATTTGTAAAACAACTTCTCCTGCACTTGCATTTGGGAATAATAAGTTTAGTATTGGTCCTGCAAATATACACATTCCTATTGTACATGGAAGTCCAATTAGCATTGATGTTAATAATGAAAATGATGTTTTTTCTGTTATTGTTTTTTTATCTTTTCTTGCTTTTGCTGCTGAAATTGCTGGAACTAAGGCTGTTGCAAAAGCTACATTTATTGAAAGTGGCAAGCTTGTTAGTGTATCTACTTTTCCTCCTAAAATTCCATATTGACTAATTGCTACATCGTCAGGTAAAAATGCTTTTAAGCTTCTTACTACTGTAAATGAGTCTATATTTTTGTTTAGTGATGACATTATTGCAGTTAATGCAATTGGAATAGATACCATTAATATTTTCTTTATTATTGTTCTTACTCTCTCATATTGATAGTTTACTGTAGATTTTACTTCCATTCCTATTTCTTGTTTTCTTGTTTGATAGAATAAGTATAAATATCCAAAGCCAGCCATTGTAGCTACTGTAGTTGCAAGTGTTGCTCCTCCTGCCATCCATTCTGTTGATACATTTGAAATTATTGCAACTATCTCTACAAATATTATTGTTAAAGCTGTTTTAAATATTTGCTCAATTGTTTGTGACCTTGCTGTTGCTTTTATATTTTGTCTTGCATTAAAATATCCTCTCATAACTGATGATATTGCAACAAAAAATATTGCTGGTGATAATGCAACAAGTGTCATTTCCGCTTCTGGAATTTGAAGCCAATAATTTGCTATCATATGTGCTCCAAAAAATAGAAGTAATGTTCCTACTAGACCTATTACTGTAAATGTCGCAAAAGCTATTTTAAAGATTCTGTGTGCCCCTTTATGGTCACCTATTGCAATTCTTTCTGAAACAAGTTTTGAAATTGCATTTGGAACTCCTATTGATGAAATAGTAAGAAGCATTGCATAAATTTGGTATCCTGCTGCTACTATTCCATTTCCTTTATCTCCAAAACCTTCTCTATTTGTTAAGTATAAAGAATATACTAACCCTAGTACTTTTATTAGGAGTTGTGAAAATATCAATGTCAAAACGCCTTGCATAAATGTTTCTTTTTTATTTGACTTTATTTTGTTTTCATTACTTGCCATTTTTTCACTCCTTATTTTTCCTTTTATTTAATTGTACTTTATTATTATAAATTTAATTCCTAATTTATTCAATACTTTTTTGAGAAATAAAGGGACAGACCTAATTTCTCTCATTTTTGTCTAAATTTGTCGAATGAGAAAATATGAGTCTATCCCGTCTTATTTACATATTTTTATCAATGTTTGGTAATATTTGTTTCTTTCTTGAAACAACACCTTTTAAAAACATTGTATTGTTTTCTAATTTTTCTCCAAATGCTAATTCTGCAACATTTGCTTTTTTTCCTAATACTAATAATTCTGAATTACTATTTAATATATCTGTAATTGCTAAAACAAACAAAGAAACTCCTTCTTTAGAAATTACATTATTTATTGCTTGTTCTAATTTTTCTTGTCTTTTTAGCACATCTTCAATACTTACTGTATTTACTTGTGCTATTACTATTTTTTCTCCATTTTTTTCTACTGTTTTAGCATCTAAATTTATTAATTCTTCTTCTGAAAAATCATCTAAATCTGTTCCCGCTTTTAACATTTCTAATCCATATGCTTTTATATCAATTCCTGCGATTTTTTCTAATTCTTCTAATGCTTTTATATCATGCTTAGTTGTTGTTGGTGATTTTAATAATAATGTGTCTGACATAATTGCACTTGCCATTAATATTGCTTCTTCTTTTGATATTTCAAGTCCTTTTTCTACAAATTCTTTGTAAAGGATTGTACAAGTACATCCATAAGGTCTTGCTGTATAATATAGTGGTTCAGATGTTTGGAAGTTTGATATTCTATGATGATCTACAACTTCTAATATTTTTGCTTTTTCTATTCCTTCTGCACTTTGTGAAAATTCGTTGTGGTCTACTAGTATTACTTCTTGCCCTTCTTCTACACTTTCTAAAAATTGTGGTGCGTCTAATTTTAAATAGTCTAATATATATTTTGTTTCTTTATTTATTTCTCCTAATCTTTTTGCTTTTACATTTTCATTTCCGCTTTTTTTATTTAATCTTTCTTTTACCATTGCTGAACAGATTGAATCTGTATCAGGATTTTTATGTCCAAATATTAATATTTCTTCACTCATATTTCATTCTCCTTTTTCATATTTTATTTTTCTATTTTTTTTAATAATTCTTCTAATTCTTCTTTTGAAAAATCATACTTCTTATTACAAAAATGGCATACCAGCTCTGCTTTTCCATCTTCTTTTATAATTTTTTGCAATTCTTCTTTTCCTATTGTAATTAGTCCTTCTTCCATTTTTTGTTTTGAACAATTACATTTGTACACAGGTTCTATATCATCTTGAATTACTTTTACATTTTTATCCCCTGTAACTTTTATTGCTATTTCTTTTAATGTTAAATTTTCATTTAACATTTTAGAGATTGCTCCAGCTTCAAAAATTGCTTTTTCTAACTTAGAGATGTCTTCATTGCTAGCATCTGGCATTGCATTTATTAAATATCCACCAGATTTTCTAACTCCATCTTTGTCTACCAAAACACCTAAAGCAACTGCTACTTGTCTTTGTTCTGATTTTGCAAAATAGTTTGCAAAATCATCTGCAATTTCTCCTGAAGTTATTGGTGCTATTCCTACATATGGCTCTTTTAGTCCAATATCTTTTATTACATAAATATATCCTTCATTTCCTACTGCTCCGCCTACATCTAATTTACCAAATTCATTTAGTGGTAAATCAACATGTGGATTTGTTACATATCCTTTAACTTCTGGTATATTGTTTGCTGTAACTAAGATTTCTCCTATATCACCATTTCCGCTTTACCCTAATTGTTAATTTATCTTCTTTTTCTTTCATTTCTACACCTATGATACTTGCCATTGTAAGTAGTCTTCCAAATGCTGCAGTAGCTACTGGACTTAAATCATGTGTAATTCTTGCATCTTCTACTAAATTTGTTGTATTAGCACATATTAAAGATATTCTTCCATCATATGCTAAAAATCTAATTATTTTATCTGTCATTTATCTCTCCTTAAATCTTTTTATCCATGTATTTGAAACATGTCTTTTCCTTCGCCACATACTGGACATACCCAATCATCTGGCAAATCTTCAAATGATGTTCCTGGCTTTATACCAGCTTTTTCATTTCCGAATTTTGGATTATATATATATTTACATTGTGTACATTCATACATTTGATTAGCAGAACCTTTTTCTGCCTTGAAGTTTTTGTATCCCAATCCTAGAGCTACTATTACCATAAGTAAAAATGATAATGCTTTCCATATTCCACTATCTATTAATATTACCGCAAATATTCCAAATGTTGCACTTATTCCATATAATATTAATACAGCTTGTTTTTGACTAAATCCTTTAGAAACTATCCTATGATGTAAATGTCCTTTATCTGCTTTAAATATTGCTTTTATTGATTTTCCTTTAATTAGTCTTCTAATTATTGCCCATAAAGTATCAAATATTGGAAGTCCTAAAACAATTAGTGGTAAAACTATAACTGCTATTGTATATGTTTTTGCAACTCCAAGTATTGATATTATTGATAATGAATAACCTAAAAAGTTTGAGCCAGTATCTCCTATAAATGTTTTTGCTGGTGTGAAATTAAATGGTAAAAATCCAACTAGTGAACCAGCTAATGCTGCAATTAAAATTATTGATACTAATGGAGAACCATTAAGTACAAATATTATAAGTAATGATACTGCAGATATTACAGATATTCCTGCAGATAAACCATCTAATCCATCTATTAGGTTTATTGCATTTGTAACCCCAACAATCCATAAGATTGTTAAGACTATAGATAATGTTTCATTTAATTGAATATCATTAAAAAAAGGCACATCTTCTATTCTTATTCCAAATATAACTGCAATTACTGCTCCTGCTACTTGAGCTATTAGCTTAGTTATTGGTTTTATTGGTTTTATATCATCTACAACACATACTATGCCTATTACCAAAATTCCGTAGTAACATTCCTAAAAGTTTTTTTCCATATTGGTCTGCATCAAATAAATTAATTGTATTTTCCATACTCATTACAATTAATAAATAGGTAACTGCTACTAAAAATCCTGCAATTACTGCTGGCCCTCCAAATTTTGGCATTGATCTTTTGTGCATTCTTCTTTCATCTTTTGGTACATCTACTGCACCTATTTTATGGGCTAACTTTATAGTATATGGTGTTGCCATAAATGTTACAATAAATGCTAGCAAAAATGCTATTGCTACATCTCCCCACATAAGGCAAGCCCTCCTATTTCATGTTTTTGTCTTCTATTTTATTTATTAAATTTATTCTTTCCTTATGTCTTCCACCTTCAAATTCAGTTGCAAGCCACATTCTTAAAATACATATTGCGTCATTTACTGTTACATCATCTGCCCCTATTGCTAAAACATTACTATCATTATGCATTCTAGAATATTTTGCTGTAAATTCATCATGACATAAAGCACATCTTATACCTTTAAATTTGTTTGCAACAATTGACATTCCTATTCCTGAACGACAAATTAATATTCCTTTATCACATTTATTTTCTTGTACTTCTTTTGAAACTTCCTCTGCAATGTTTGGATAGTCTACACTTTCTTCACTTTTACATCCTAAATCTTTATATTTTATCTCTTTTTCATCTAAATATTTTTTTATTTCTTCTTTTAATTTATATCCTCCATGGTCACTACCTATTGCTATCATTTGAAATCCCTCCAATCTATATTATAATATAACATAAGTTTTTATATAATACAATAAATTGTTGCAAATTTACTTGATTTTTAGCGAAGTTTATGGTAAAATATTTTGTGTTAAAATGTTATTATAGACTAAAGGAGGTGCCAAGAGGAATGCCAAATATTAAATCAGCAAAAAAGAGAGTTAAAGTAATTGAAAAGAAAACTTTAAGAAATAATATGATAAAATCTGGATATAAATCAGCAGTTAAAAAATTCGAAGCTGCAATAGAAGCTGGAAATATGGAAGAAGCAAAAACTTTATTTGCAGAAGCTACTAAAAAAATAGATCAAGCTTGTTCAAAAGGAGTTATTGTTAAAAACACAGCTGCTAGAAAAAAATCTAGTTTATCAAAAAAATTAAATGCAGCTATGGCTTAAGCAAAAATAAAGATTATGCATAGTTTTTATTAAAGATATTACATTTTGTTGTAATATCTTTATTTTTATATTTTTAACCCTCTTTTTTCTGGTATCAATTTCCATTGTTTTTAACATTTTTTCATGCTAATATTTATATAGTGAGGTGTATTATGATAAAAGTTTTGAAAAATAATTTTAAAAATTTTGATAAAATTACAAATAAAATATTAAAAAATGGACTTAAATTTTGTTTTGCACTATGCATAATTTCAGTTTTTATTTTACTTACATATATTTTAATATTTAAATCTTCTTATTTATATTACATAGGAATTAATTTATTTAAATTTAGCTTAATTTTTGGAATTGAATTTATAATTTGTAGTTTTGTTGTAGATAAAATAAAAAAACAGTTAATTTGAGAAAAAGAGGGACGGAGCAAAATCGTCTCATTTTTCCTTTTTTTGTAAGAATGAGATATTTTTGCTCCGTCCCTTCTTGTCTTATTTTTTTAATTCTTCTAAAAACATTTGATTAAGCATCTTTGGATTTGCTTTTCCTTTTGTTTCTTTCATAGCTTGTCCTACTAAAAATCCTAATGCTCTATCTTTTCCTGCTTTGTAGTCTACTATTGATTGTGGGTTTGCTTCTAATATTTTTAAAACAATTTTCTTGATTTCTCCTTCATCAGATATTTGAATCCAACCTTTTTCTTTTATTATTTCTTCTGGGTCTTTTGGGTTTTCAAATAGTTCTTCTAATACTTTTTTTCCTATACTTGAACTAATTGTTCCCTTATCTATTAATATTATTAATTTTCCAAGTTCTTCAGGTGTAAATGGAATTTCTTTTGCATCTAGTTCTTTTTCATTTAGTATTCTTGATACATCTGATATTATCCAATTGTTTACTGCTTTTGGATTGTTACAAACTTTTATTGTTTCTTCAAATAAATCTGATAAATATCTAGATGATGTTAATATTTTAGCATCTTTTCCGAGATAATTTATATTCTTCTAAATATCTCTTTTTTCTACTTTCTGGAAGCTCTGGCAGATTGTTTTTAATGTTTTCAATATATTCTTCTGATAAGTTTATTGCTACTAAATCTGGATCTGGAAAATATCTATAATCATCTGCATTTTCCTTATTTCTCATAGGGAATGTTTTCCCTGATACATCATCCCATCTTAAAGTTTCTTGTTCTATTGTTCCCCCATTTTCTAGCACTTCTATTTGTCTTTCTACTTCATAGTCTATTTCTCTTACAATACTTCTAAATGAGTTCATATTTTTTGTTTCTGTACGAGTTCCTAGTTTTGTTTCTCCTTTTTTTCTAACAGAAACATTGACATCTGCCCTTAGTGAACCTTCTTCCATTTTACAATCAGATACTTCTATATATTCTAGTATAGATTTTATCTTTTTTAAATATTCTTCCGCTTCTTTACTACTTCTAATATCTGGCTCTGATACAATCTCAATTAATGGAACTCCTGCTCTATTTAAATCAACTAAAGCTCCTCCTTGTAAATCATCATGATTAAGTTTTCCTGCATCTTCTTCAATATGTATTCTTGTTATTCCAATTTTCTTTTCTTTGCCATCTACATCTATATTTACATATCCATGTTCACATAGAGGTTTGTCATATTGAGAAATTTGATAAGATTTTGGTAGGTCTGGATAGAAATAGTTTTTTCTATCATTTTTACTTTGTCTTGCTATTTCACAATTTGTAGCAAGGCCTGCTTTTACTGCATATTCTACAACTTTTTCATTTAAAACAGGTAGAGTTCCTGGCATAGCTGTACAAATTGGACACACATGAGTATTTGGTTCTGCTCCAAAACCTGTTGGACATGAACAAAATATTTTTGTTTTTGTTGATAATTCGCTATGAACTTCTAAACCTATAATTACTTCATAATCTTCTCTTGACATTTATTTTCCTCCTAAAAACTCTTGTTAGCTATTTTTAAATTCTGGTTTATATTTTTCTCTAAATTTAAATTTTTGTTCAAATGTATATGCAGCATTTAATATTGTTTCTTCTTGAAATTTATTTCCTATTAATTGCATACCTATTGGCATATTATTACTATCTACTCCGCAAGGAATTGATATTCCTGGAAGCCCTGCTATATTTACTGATACTGTACAAATATCTGATAAATACATTTGTAATGGATCACTTGTTTTTTCTCCTATTTTAAATGCTACTGTTGGAGATGTTGGAGTAAGTATTACATCATATTTTTCAAATGCTTTATCAAATTCATTCATAACTAATGTACGAACTTTTTGAGCTTTTTTGTAATATGCATCATAATATCCTGATGATAATACATATGTTCCAAGAATTATTCTTCTTTTTACTTCATCCCCAAATCCTTCACTTCTTGATTTTTTGAATAACTCGTTTAAATCTTTATAATCTTTTGCTCTATATCCATATCTTATTCCATCAAACCTTCCTAAGTTTGAACTTGCTTCTGCACATGCAATTATATAATATGTAGCTAGAGAATATTTTGCAACATCTAATGATATTTCTTCTACTGTTGCTCCTAAATCTTTATATATTTTAATTGCTTCTTCTATTTTTTCTTTTACTTCTTTATTTGTTCCTTCTGCTAAAAATTCTTTTGGAACCCCTATTTTTAATCCTTTTACATCATTTTTTAGGGCTTTTACATAGTCTTTTTTAGGCATATCTACTGATGTTGTATCTTTTTTGTCATGTCCTGCAATTATATTTAACAAAATTGCACTATCTTTTACATCTTTTGTTATTGGCCCTATTTGGTCTAATGATGATGCAAATGCTACTAATCCATATCTTGAAACTAGTCCATAAGTTGGTTTTAATCCGACTACACCACAAAAACTTGCAGGTTGTCTAATAGAACCTCCTGTGTCTGAACCTAGTGCCCATGGTACCATTCCTGCTGCTACTGCTGCAGCTGACCCTCCTGAAGAACCTCCTGGAACTCTTTCTAAATTCCATGGATTTCTTGTCTTTTTAAAATATGAATGTTCAGTAGAACCTCCCATTGCAAATTCATCCATATTTAATTTTCCTAAATTTATTAAGTTTTCTTCATTTAATTTTTCGATTACTGTTGCATCATATGGAGATACAAAATTTTCTAACATTTTTGAACTACATGTTGTTTTAATTCCTTTTGTACACATATTATCTTTTATTCCTATTGGAATTCCTGCCAATCTATTTTTTATTTCTCCATTATCTATTTTTTCTTGTATATCATCTAATTTATTTAAAGCTTCTTTATCTAATATAGTTACAAAAGCTTTAACTTCATCTTCTTTTTCATTTATTCTATCTATATATGCATTTAATATTTCTTTTCTAGTTAATTCTTTATTTTCTAGTTTTTCTACAAGCTCATGTACACTTAAGTCTGTTATATTCATGATATTTCCTCCCTTATATTTTACATTTAATTTAATACTTTTGGTATTTTGTACATGTTTCTATCTTTACTTGGAGCATTTTCAAGTAACATTTCTTTATTTTCAAAATCTTTTACTTCATCTTTTCTAAATACATTTTCTGCTTTATTTGAACCTACTGTTATATCTAAATTATTAGTATTAGCATTATTTACTATATCTGCAAAATTTAAGATTTCTTCTAAGTTTTTAGCATATTTATCTATTTCATTTTCTTTTATCTCTAAACTTGCTAAGTTTGCAATATGCAATATTTCTTCTTTACTTATTTTCATTTTTTTCATTCCTTTTTTATATATTTTTCACAACATATATTATATACTTTTTTAAATAAAAAAACAAGCCTCAAATGGCTTGTTTCTCAATATTTTAGCTTTTAAAAATTATTGTAATTCAATAACTGCTCCAACTTCTGTAAATTTAGCTTTTAAGTCTTCAGCTTCTTCTTTAGAAACTCCTTCTTTAACTGTTTTTGGTGCTCCATCTACTAAGTCTTTAGCTTCTTTTAATCCTAATCCTGTAGCATCTCTTACTACTTTGATTACTTTAATTTTTTGATCTCCAGCTTCTTTTAAAACAACATTGAATGATGTTTTTTCTTCAGCTGCTGCAGCTCCTGCTGCTCCTCCAGCTGCTGGTGCAGCTGCTGCTACTGCAGATACTCCATATTTTTCTTCTATAGCTTTTACTAAGTCATTTAATTCAACAACTGTTAAGCTGTCGATTTCTTCGATTAATTTTTCTATTTTTTCCATTTTAATATCCTCCTAAAATTTTATTTTAATTTTGAATTTTAAAGTTTAATTCTAACTTTTTTTAAATTATTCAGCTTGTGCTGATTCTTCTGTTTTTGCTTCTTCAGCATTATTTTCTTGTGCTGGTTCTTCTGCTGGAACTGAAACTGTTACTTTTTCTCCAGCTTCTTCTTTTTGTTTTTTAACTTCGTTTAATGCAACAGCAACTTTTGAAATATTTGATAATAATGCTCCAGCAAGCATTGATAGTAATGTTTCTCTTGATGGTAATTTTGCTAAAGTGATTATTTCTTCAGCTGTCATTACTTTTCCATCAATAACTCCACCTTTGATTTTATAGAATTCATTTGCTTTTGTGAAGTTATATATTACTTTTGATGGTTCTAAATAATCTTCATTACTTAATATAACTGCTGTTGGTCCTACTAATTTGTCTTCTAGTCCTTCTATTCCTGCTTCTTGTAATGCTCTTCTTGTTATGTTGTTTTTAATAACTCTGGCATTTGCGTTTGCATTTCTTAAGTTTCTTCTTAATTCAGTATCTCCTTCAACTGTGATTCCTCTATAGTCTGTTAAAAGGATTAATTTAGCTTCTTTCATTTCTGCTGCTAATTTTGATACTTCTTCTTTCTTTTGGTTTAGTATTTTTTCACTTGCCATTTGTATTTTCACCTCCTAAAAGTTTATACATTGTTTTTATTTTTAAAATTAAAAACTCTTTTCATATCCAATCCGAGATATAAAAAGAGTAATTCTATCTTATACCTCGGTAGGACTTATTTTGCCTACTGTCTTTGGCTAATATTTATTTTTGATTAATGAAAACACTTGGTCCCATTGTTGTTGCTATAGCAACGCTTCTTATGTATTGTCCTTTTGCTGCTGCTGGTTTTGCTTTGATTATAGCATTCATGATTACTTCGTAGTTTTCTAATAATTTGTCAGCTCCAAATGAAACTTTTCCAAATCCTAAGTGGATTATGTTGTTTTTATCTAATCTGTATTCAACTTTACCAGATTTAATTTCATTTATTGCTTTAGTTACATCCATTGTAACTGTTCCTGATTTTGGGTTTGGCATTAATCCTTTTGGTCCTAATACTTTACCTAATCTTCCTACAACACCCATCATATCTGGTGTTGCAACTACTACATCATAATCAAACCAACCATCGTTTTGAATTTTTGGAATTAATTCTTCTGCTCCAACAAAGTCTGCTCCTGCTTTTTTAGCTTCGTCAGCTTTAGGTCCTTTAGCAAACACTAATACTTTTTGTGTTTTACCTGTACCATTTGGAAGTACTACTGTACCTCTTACTTGTTGGTCAGCATGTTTTGAGTCAACTCCTAATTTAACATGTAATTCAACTGTTTCGTCGAATTTTGGCTTTGGCATTTTTTCAATAATGTCTAAAGCTTCTTTTGCGTCATATTCTTTAGTTTTATCAACTAATTTTACGCTTTCTGCATATCTTTTAGATAGCTTCATATTTCTTACCTCCTTTGGTTCTAACAAGCTTAAAATAAGCTCTCCCAATAAAATTTATTTATAAATATTTAAAATATTTATCTAAAATTATTCTGTAACTACTACACCCATTGATCTAGCAGTTCCTTCAACCATGCTCATAGCTGTTTCTATTGAAGCAGCATTTAGGTCTGGCATTTTTTGTTCTGCAATTTCTTTTACTTGTGCTTTTGTTATTTTAGCAACTTTATCTTTATTTGGTTTTCCTGAACCTTTTTGGATTTTAATTGCTTTTTTGATTAATACTGCAACTGGTGGCACTTTAGTAATGAATTCAAATGATTTATCTTTATAAACAGTAATAACTACTGGGATAATCATTCCAGGTTGATTTGCTGTTCTATCATTAAATTCTTTTACGAATTGCATAATGTTTACACCACTTGAACCTAATGCTGGTCCTACTGGTGGAGCTGGTGTTGCTTTTCCAGCTTCTATTTGTAATTTAATTATATTTGATACTTCTTTTTCTGCCATTTTAATGGCACCTCCTTAAAATTTGCTTATTTGATTTTTTGTACTTGTGAAAATTCTAATTCAACTGGTGTTTCTCTACCAAACATTGAAACTAAAACTTTTACTTTATGTTTTTCTTTATTTATTTCTTGAACTGTTCCTACAAAACCTTCAAATGGACCATTTATAACTTGTACTTGTTCATTTACATCATAATCCACATTTACTGGAACATCTTCAAATCCCATATTTCTAATTTCTTCATCTGTTAATGGAATTGGGTCTGTTCCTGAACCAACAAATCCTGTAACTCCTCTAGTATTTCTTACAATATACCAAGTTTGTTCTGTTACAATCATTTTGATTAAAACATATCCTGGAAAAACTTTTTTTAAATTTGTTTTTCTTTTTCCATCTTTTATTTCAATTTGTTCTTCCATAGGAACTATTATATCAAAAAAATAGTCTTCTAATTCTCTGTTTTTAATTGTGTTCTCTAAATCTTTTTTTACTTTATTTTCATAGCCAGAATAAGTATGGACTACATACCATCTTGCTACCATGTCATAATCTTTTTGAGACATCTTTTTAGCCTCCTTATTAATTACTCAGCAGTAGTATTTTCTGCTTCTTGATTTTCTGTTTGATTAGAGTCTACTGTATTTTCTGAAGAAGTATTTTCTCCAGATGCTTCAGTGTTTTCTGTAGATGTATTTTCAGTTGTTTGGTTTTCAGTATTTGTTTCTTCCATAGTTGTAACAAATCCTTTTATTTTATCTACACCTTGTTTATTTATAGCCTCAAAACTTAAATCTAATACAAAAACAATTGCAGCTGTTATTAATACTATAACAATAACTGCTGTTGTATTGTTTACTAATTGTTTTGGTGTTGGCCAAATTACTCTTTTTAGTTCTGCTTTAAAGTCTTTGAAAAAACTTTTTTTATTTTTAGTATTTTCTTTTTTGTTTGTTTTTACTTCTTTTTTCTTAGCCATTTTATATCCTCCTTAAAATAGCTTATTTTTTATTTTGTCTCTTTATGTGTTGTACGCTTTTTGCAGAATTTGCAATATTTAACGATTTCTAGTCTATCTGTGTTATTTCTTTTATTTTTTGATGTCATATAATTTCTTCTTTTACATTCTGTACATTCTAATGTAATATTTTCTCTTGGTCCTTTTGCTGCCATTTAAATACACCTCCGAATTTTACCTTTTTCTTTTAAACGATGTGAGCATATGTCCGTAATTACATATGCTCGAATATTGTATCACTTTTTCCTTACAATGTCAACGGTTTTTTAGCATTTTGTTGTAAAAATCTTCAATTTATGCTATAATTAATTATACTACTGTTTAGTAGGTAAGGAGGATTATTTTATGACTAATTTATTTGACTTAATGCCAGACATGCGTGTTGCTCCAAAGCAGCATGAATTTCGGCAATTTTTGCACTCTAAAAGTGGTTTAGATTTTGAAACTTCGGTAGATTTATTTGATTTTTCAAATTTTATTGTTGAAAATTATTCTATCGATTTTCCAAAATCAATCCCTTTTGCAAGTGATCCTAGATGGAAAGACATGCCTTTTGGTCCAGTTGGAACCATAGAAACTTCAGGTTGCATAGTTCTTACTGCAAAAGTTATTTTAGACTATTTTGGTTATTCTGATATTACAGTAGAAGATATTTTAGAAACATGTGTCTCTAAAGGTTATAGGATGTGGAAGTTTCCAAAACTTCAGAAATCTTTAAACCTTGAAAAAATGTCTTTAGATGATATTAAAAAAGAATTTCCAAATAATTCTGAAATAATTACTTGCAAGACTCTTTCAGATTTATATAATAAATTTGGAAGACCTACCGGAATAGGTGGTTCAGTGTATTTTCTTGATAATTTAATCGCTTTACTTTCTAATGAGAGTGAAAAATTAAATATCGGATATCACACAAGAATTAGAGATATCAATTTCTTAATTAGCAACCTGGAAAAAGGAATCCCTGTACCCATGAGAGTAAATAACAGAATTTATCTAGATAACCCTCATAAGAAAGGTGGTCACTATGTGACACTTTTTGCCATTAAATATGGCAGTGCAATTGTTGTTGATACTAGTAAAGAAAAAGGGCTTTATTGTTTGCCATTTGAAAGATTAATGGAAGCAGCAATTGAAGACCCAGACCTTACTTGTATCTGGGATTTACAACTTTTAAAGAGGAGATAATCCTCAAAAAGAAGACTCTTTATTTAGAGCCTTCTTTTTATATGTTTTTATTTCTTAATCTTCTTCTAGTTTCTTTTATTTTTTGTTGATTTATTTTTTGCTTTCTTAGACTTTTTCTTTTTTTGAACTGAAAATCCAAATTTTCCAAGTTTTTTACCAAGTAAATAATATCCACCATTTGTATATGCAATTAAATCACATTTTGATATATCAAAAGCACCTTTTTTGTCTATATATTCTTTACTAGCATTTATTGCAAGTACATCTGCAATAAATACATCATGTGAGCCCATTTTAACTATTTCTCTTACTTTACATTCAACAGATACTGGACTTTCTTTTATCATAGGGCATTTAACAAAATTTGCTTTTTCTTTATGTAATTTCATTTCTTTAAATTTATCTACATCTTTTCCTGATTTTACACCACACCAATCTGTCTGTCTTACCAAGTCTTTTGTTGTTAAATTTATTACAAATTCTCCTTGCTCTTTTATTAAGTTATATGAATATCTTGTTGGTCTTACAGAAATATATACAGTAGCAGGATTAGTATTTAATATTCCAGTCCATGCAACTGTTATAATATTTGAATTTTCCATTGTTCCGTGAAGTTACCATTACTGCTGGTATTGGATAAATAAAAGTTCCTGGCTTCCACATCACTTTGTTTTCACTCATATGTTTTTACCTTTTCCTCCTTACTTAAAATTATCTATCAAATTCATCATCTTCTAAATCTTTTTTTGTATCATTAATTTTATTTTCTGCTTTTTCTTCTTTTATAGCATGTCTTGGTTCATAACTTCTTTCACCATAATATTTCATAACTGCAGAATAGTGTTCTCTATTTATTTTAATAGTATATGGATCTAGTCTATCTTCATAGTCCTTTTCAACAATTTCTCCCAAATAACCATGGTTATATTCCACACAAGATTTTATTCTTTCTCTTGATAACAAATGTCTTAAAACATCATTTCTATACTCTGGATCTTTAATTACTTTATTTCCTTTTTCATCTCTTTCTGTTTCAAGTAATTTTTGCATATCAATATTTGAATATACTTTCTTTTTATTTATTGTATAAATTCCATTTTTCACTTTAGATACTTCATACTCTTGAACTTTATCGCCTAGTCCTAATGCTGTATCATATACTATTTCTCCTGTTGGTTTTAAAATAATATATGAATTTTCTCCTGTTTTAAAAGTTGTTTCTTTTATTTCATCTCTAACATATTTAAAGTTTTTTATTATATGTTCATCATATTTATTTCTAAAATTATATGCTTTATTTAATTCTTGTTCATTAAAAATTCTGTTTTTCTTTATTTGCTCTAAATAGCTATTTCTTTTATATTTATCTGCAAGAATTTCATATGCTTTTTCTATATCTTCTGTTTTAACACCAAGTCTTATCATCTGATTTTTTCTATCTTCTAAATATTTTTCTACATTATCTTTATGTCTTTCTAAGCTTGATTCTGTTACATTTAATATTTTATAAGGATTAAATTCTTCATTCATAAATATTACCCCTTTTTATATTTTTTATTATATATTTTACATATTAAATTTTAGCATAATGATATATAAAAGTCAAAAAGCATATTAAAGACTTTTATCCTAAATAAAAATTTTTAATATACTTTTTATATACTTTAATTTATTTTAAATTAAAAATAAAAAAATCTAGCAACAACCTATCTTCCCAGCAGGGTAACCCACAAGTATTTTTGGCACATTTAGGCTTGACTTCTGTGTTCGGAATGGGAACAGGTATTACCCTAAATGTCATCGTCACTAGAAAATTATCGTATGCAAAGCACACTCAAAAATACATAGATGAATAGGTTAGTTTTAGCTAATTAACTCCGTTTCTTTTTTCTTCTCTTTTTATAAAATTGTGGTTAAGCCCTCGATTTATTAGTATTGGTCAGCTTAATACATTACTGTACTTACACCTCCAACCTATC
>CALXCM010000009.1 GCA_944386785.1 uncultured Clostridia bacterium
CTACTGCTAGATATCTTATAGATGCCTCTAAAGCTGCTTTTGCAACTCCCATTACATTATATCCTTCTATTGCTTTTTCTGAACCATAATATGTATATGCAACAATACTTGCTCCTTCGTTTAACATATCTTTTTCTTTTGCCATTCTTGTTATTGCAACTAGTGAATAACTGCTTACATCAACAGCATGAGCATATCCATTTCTTGATGTTAATATAAAGTCGTTTCTTAAATCTTCTGTGAAAGCATGAGCTATCGCATGTAAAAATCCATCAATTTTTCCATGATTTGCTTTTATTTCTTCTAAGCATTTATCTATACTTTCATCATTTCCTACATCTTCCATAACATATACGCTAGAACCTGGTAATTCTTTTAATAAGTCTTTTACTTTTTCTAAACTATCTCCTGTACATGTACAAATAACTTCTGCACCTTGGTCATAAGCTGCTTTTGCTGCTCCCCAAGCAATACTCCATTTGTTTCTTACTCCCATAATTACTACTTTTTTTCCTTTTAAAATCATTTTAAAATCCTCCCTATATTTTTTATTTTTTAAAAATTAATTACATATTTCTAAATTTTTTATATCTATTTTCTAATAATTCTTTTTCAGATAATTTTTCTAATTCTTTTATACTTTTTAAAATATATTTTTTTATATCTTTTGCAACTTTTTCAAAATCATTTTGAGCTCCACCTTCTGGCTCTTTTATTATTTTATCAATAATTCCTAAATCTTTTAAATCTTTTGCAGTTGCTTTCATATTTTCGGCTGCTTCTTTTGCTTTACTAGAATCTTTATATAAGATACTTGCAAAACCTTCTGGCGATAAAATTGAATATATAGCATTTTCAAGCATTACAATTTTGTCTCCTACAGCTATTGCCAATGCTCCTCCACTTGATCCTTCTCCAATGATTATACAAATTATTGGAACTTTTAAGCTTGACATTTCCATTATATTTTTTGCAATTGCTTCTCCTTGTCCTCTTTCTTCTGCACCCATTCCAGGATATGCCCCTGGGGTATCAATAAAAGTTATAATTGGTCTTTTAAACTTTTCTGCTTGTTTCATTAATCTTAATGCTTTTCTATATCCTTCTGGTTCAGGCATTCCAAAGTTTCTTTCCATATTTTCTTTTACATTTTTTCCTTTTTGCTCTCCAATTACAGTAACTGGCATATTTTCAAGTCTTGCAATTCCACCTACTATTGCTTTATCATCTCCAAAATTTCTATCTCCATGGAATTCTATAAAATCATCAAATATATATTTAATATAGTCTAAAGATTTTGGTCTTTCTGGCTTTCTTGCAAGCATTACTCTATCCCAAGCAGTTATTTTGCTCATAATTGTTTCCTCCTATTCTTATTTATGAAATCTTATAAGTTCTGCTAATGTATGTTTCATGTCTTTTCTTTCAACTATTTTATCAATAAAACCATGTTCTAATAAAAATTCTGAACTTTGAAATCCTTCTGGTAATTTTTGTTTTATTGTTTGTTCTATTACTCTTGGTCCTGCAAAACCAATTAAAGCTTTAGGTTCTGCTAAAATAATATCTCCTAAACTTGCAAAACTTGCAGTTACTCCTCCTGTTGTTGGATCTGTTAATACTGATATATATAATAAACCTTTTTCATTAAGTCTAGCAATAGCTGATGAAGTTTTTGCCATTTGCATAAGTGATACTATTCCTTCTTGCATTCTTGCACCACCAGACACACAAAAAATTATTAATGGCAATTTTTTCTTTATTGCTGTTTCTATGGCAAGAGTTATTCTTTCTCCTACAGCTCCTCCCATACTTCCCATAAGAAAGTTTCCGTCCATTACTGCAAGTATTGCTTTTTCTCCTTCTATTTCACATTCTCCGCATTTAACAGCTTCTTCAATTTTTGTCTTTTCCTTTAGAGTTTCTACTTTTTTCATATATCCATTAAAATTTAAAGGATCTTTTGTTAATATATCTTTTCCTATTTCTTTAAATGTTCCCTCATCTGCAATTTGTTTTATTCTTCTTCTTGCAGATAATCTAAAATGTTTACCACAATTTGGGCAAACACTCATATTTTGATGCAAGTCTTCTTTATATATTATTTCTTTACAATTATCACATTTTACCCATTTACCAATCATCATATCTGATGCTTTTTCATTTTTTATTCTTTTTTCTTCTTTTTTATTTACTTTTCTTATTTTATCAATAACCAAAGAAAATCCCTCCTTAATTATTTAGCTTTTGCTATTATATATTTTATTTTTATTTTTTTCAATTAGGATAGGTGGTCAAAAAATAAACTTAAATTATTAAAATTAATTCTAATAATTTAAGTTATTAATTTTATAAAGATGCCTTTAAAAAATACCAACAATATTTCCATTTTCATCAATATCTATTGATTCTGCTGCTGGAACTTTTGGAAGTCCTGGCATTGTCATTATATTTCCGGGCAAGTACTACAATAAATCCTGCACCTGCTTTTAACTCTACATCTCTTACATTTATGTCATATTCATTATTACATTCAAGATTTTTTGGGTCATCTGATAGAGAATATTGTGTTTTTGCAATACAAATAGGAAGGTTTCCATATCCTAGTTTTTCTATTTTTTCTATGTTTTTATTTGCTTCTTCCAAATATTTAACATCTTTTGCTCTATAAATATTTGTTGCAACTTTTAATATTTTTTCTTTTATAGTATCTTTATCATCATATATATATTTAAAGTCTTCTTTTCCTTTTACGAGCTCTACTAATTTTTCAGCAATATCTGTTGCTCCTTCTCCACCTTTTTCCCATCCTTCTACAATACTTACTGGAATGTTTATATTATTTAGCTCTTTTTCAACATAAGAAAGTTCTTCTTTAGTATCACTGTTATATTTATTTAATGCAACAATTACATTTAGTCCAAATTTATTTTTAATATTTTCAATATGTTTATATAGATTTGACATTCCTCTTTTTAAGCCTTCTATATTTTCTTCTAATATTTTTTCTTTTTCTACTCCCCCATGGTATTTTAAGGCTTTAATTGTTGCAACAATTACTACAGCATCTGGTTTTAAATTTTCTTTTCTGCATTTAATGTCTAAAAATTTTTCTGCACCTAAATCTGCACCAAACCCTGCTTCTGTAACAACATAGTCAGAAAGTTTTAGGGCTAACTTGGTAGCAATAATACTATTACATCCATGTGCAATATTTGCAAATGGTCCACCATGAACTATTGCAGGAGTGTGCTCTAAAGTTTGTACTAGATTTGGTTTTATTGCATCTTTTAAAAGAACTGTCATTGCTCCTTCTGCTTTTAAATTTTTTGCATAGATTGGCTCTTCTTTTTTATTATATCCTACTATAATATTTCCTAAGTTTTCTCTTAAATCTTTTAAATCTTTTGAAAGACATAATATTGCCATTATTTCTGATGCAACTGATATATCAAAATTGTCTTTTCTAGGTACTATTTTTTTCTCCCCTGAAAGACCTGTTTCAACTGTTCTTAATTGTCTATCATTTAAGTCAAGACATCTTTTCCAAACAACTTTATCAAAACCTAGTTCGTTTCCAAAATATATATGGTTATCTATAATTGCAGAAAGCAAATTGTTTGCTGAAGTTATTGCATGAATATCTCCTGTAAAATGCAAATTTATATCTTCCATTGGTGCAATTTGAACTTTTCCTCCACCTGTTGCCCCACCTTTTATTCCAAATACTGGTCCAAGTGATGGTTCTCTTAATGCTAATATAGAATTTTTGCCAATTTTTCTTAATCCATCTGCAATAGCAATTGATACTGTTGTTTTTCCTTCTCCTAAAGGTGTTGGACTAATTGCTGTTACAAGTATCAATTTACCTTCTTTATTATTTTTTGTTCTTTCTATTGCACTACTAGATATTTTAGCTTTATACTTTCCAAAGTTTTCAATATCGTCTTTATTTAAGCCTATTTTTTTAGCTATTTTATCTATATCTTCTAATTTAGCATTTCTTGCAATTTCTATATCTGTCATAAAAGCACCTCCTTTAAATTTATGCAATTAATCCTACAGCAACTCCTATTAAAGCTCCAACTAGAACTTGTACTGGAGTATGACCTAATACCTCTACTAACCTTTCAGATACTTGAACTCCAGTAAGACCTGGCGTTTCTACTAATTTATTTAAAAGTTCTGCTTGTTTTCCTGCGGCTCTTCTTACTCCACACGCATCATACATAACAACAAATGCAACTGTTAATGATAAAGCAAATATAGGGCTTCCTACACCTTCATATTTTCCAATTAATGTAGTAATTCCTGCAACTACAGCTGAATGAGAACTTGGCATTCCTCCTGCTCCCATAATTCTTTTAAAATTAAATTTTTTTGTTGTTACTAAATCATATATTAATTTAAATAATTGAATTCCAAACCATAAAAAAAATGGTATATATATATATTTATTTTGTATAAATGTCATAAAATTATCCACGCCTAAAACTCCCCTTTTTATTTTATTCTTCTATTGTAAAATTATTTTCTTCTACATCATCATCGTCTTTTTTTACTAATATTGTTATTTTCTTTTCAGCTTCTTCTAAAATTTTGTTACATTCTTTAGAAATTTTTATTCCATCTTCAAATTTTTTTACTGAATCATCAAGATTTAAATCTCCTTTTTCAAGTTCAGATACTATTTTTTCTAACTTTTCCATTTTTTCTTCAAAACTTTCTTTTTCTTTACTCAAATTTTAACACCTCTTTTATAAAATTTTAGCTTCTTTTTTTCCATCTATATATTTAATAGATATTTTGTCTTCTTTTTCTAATTGGTTTACACTTTTTATTATTTTTCCATCTTTCTCTGTTATTGCATACCCTCTAGTTAGTGTTTTTAGTGGGCTTACACCATCTAATTTAGAGACTAATTCAATATATTTAGTTTTAGATTTTTCTTTTTTTACACTAATATAATTTTCCATTTGTTTTATTAAATTATCAATTTTTAAATAGTTTTCTTCTACTCTTCTTGTTGGTTCTTTAAATACAAAACTAGACTTTATTTTATCATATTGTAATTTCATCATTTGAATCTTTTTTACTAATGACATTTTTAATCTATCTTGATTATTTAAAATTTTTCTTTTTACTTCATAGATGTCTGGTACAGCCAGTTCTGCTGCAGCAGATGGTGTTGGTGCTCTTAAGTCTGCTACAAAATCTGCAATTGTAAAATCTGTTTCATGTCCTACTGCAGAAATTATTGGTATTTCAGATTCATATATACTTCTTGCAACTATTTCTTCATTAAATGGCCATAAATCTTCTAATGAACCTCCACCTCTTGCTAAAATTAACACATCTGCTAATTTTTTATCATTCATAAATTTAATTCCTTCTGCTATTTTTTGACTTGCTCCTTCTCCTTGCACAGGAACTGGAAATAGTCTTATATATACATTTGGATTTCTTCTTGATGATACATTTATTATATCTCTAATTACTGAACCAGTTTTAGAAGTTAATACTCCTATTACTTTTGGCATCATAGGTATTTTCTTTTTATGACTTTCTAAAAATAATCCTTCTTCTTCTAATCTAGTTTTTAATTCTTGATATTTTGTATATAATTCTCCGAAGTCCATCTTCTTCCATTGCTTTTACATAGATCTGATATACTCCGGTCTCTTTCGAAGACAGAAACAGAGCCAAATACCATAACCTTCATCCCATCTTTTGGCATGAAGGCTAATTTTTGTGCATATGATTTAAACATTATACATTTTATCAATGATTTTTCATCTTTTAATGTAAAATACATGTGTCCTGTGTAGTGATTTTTAAAGTTTGAAATTTCACCTTTTACAAGCACATTATTTAAAAATTCATCTTCTGCAATTTTATTTTTTACATATTGATTTAATTCAGAAACAGAAATTGCTAAATCTCTATAATTCATATTTTATCTTTTCCTTTTCTACTCTTTTACTATACTTGCTAAAATACCATTTATGAAATTTTTAGATGTATCTTCTCCATATTTTTTTGCAAGTTCTACTGCTTCATTTATTGCTACTTTATATGGCAATTCTTTATATTTTATTTCATATATTGCAAGTTTTAAAATAGCTAAATCAACTTTAGAAATTCTTTCTATTTTCCAATCTAATTTTAGATTTTTCTTAATTAATTCTTCTATTTCTTCTTTATTTTCATCAATTCCTAAAACAGCATCAGAAATATATTCTTTTGCTTCTTCACTTTCAATATTGTTATTTTCAATGAATAATTCTATTTGATTTTCTATTGGTTCTTGTTTTTGTATTTCTAAACTATATATTAGTCTAAAAGCTTGTTCGCGCATGCTTGATCTGTTCATTTTCTTCCCCTTCAAATTATATTTACATTTTATCTATAAAACCTTTTAATTTTGTTTTTACTTCTTCTTTATTTTGTTGTACATAATTTCCTATAAAAGCTCCTAAAACTAGAACAACTATTGCTAAAATTAAATCATGTAATCTTGTAACTAATATTAAGATTGCAATAATTATTCCAATAATTGCACCTTTATATTGATTCCAGAAATCTTTTACTCCATTCATATATATTTATTCCTCCTCTTTGTTTGGTGTAGCTACTTTCTTTACTGTTATATTTACCTCTTTTACTTCTAAGTCTGTTGCTTTTTTGATTTTTTCTTTGATTTTTGTTTGTAGATTAGCTGATAAGTCTTTTATTATTACATCTTGACTAACAACTAAATTAATATATACTTTTACATTGTTTTCTTTATCTAATTCTACTCTTGTTAAGACATCTTCTGTACTTTGGAAATTTAATGCAACTGAATTTACTAAATTTTCTAGTGTTTCTTTTGAAATCATTAATTTTCCACTTTCATTTTCTAATAATACGCCTTGTCTTTCTTTTGTTTTTTCTTTTGATCCTGAATCAAAAAATATACATTTTATTGAAAGTAAGATAAATAATACACTTACTCCTAAAACAATTTTTCCTGATGTGTCTCCTTGTATAATATTTCTTATTACATCTCCTACTAGTCCAATATCTAGCCATCCAAATACTAATAGGCATAATATGATTGATAATATAAGTATCAAATTTGAATATATAATTAATGTGATTTTTTCTAAAACTTTCATAACATTTATTTCTCCTTTTTATTATTTTAATTTTATTTTTTAATTATTTTCTGTATTTTCTTTTTGTTCTTCATTTTTTTCGTTAGCTCCTTGTGTGTCAACACCTTGTACATGTACATTTACTTCTTCTACTTGCAAACCTGTCATGCTTTCTACTGCTTTTTTTGCTCTTGTTTGAATTTCATATGCTACATCTGGAATTCTAGAGCCATATTCAACTATGATATTTACATCAATTTTTGCTTTTTTCCCTTCTACTTCAACTTTAATTCCTTTTGCCATATTTTTCTTTCCACTAAATACTTCCGAAATTCCTCCTGCAAATCCTCCTGCCATGCTAGCAACACCTGGAACTTCAGATACTGCAACACCTGCAATTACCGCAACAACTTCATCAGAAATTTCTATCCCTTCATTTTCTGATTTTATTTCATCTTCTAGTTCTACTAAATCCCCATTTACTTTATTTTCTTCGTCCATATTCTTTCCTCCTTTTTATATATCAAAAAAGATATACTTTAAAATTCTCTTTAAAGTATATCAATTTTTTCCTTTTTTTACAACCATTTTAACAATTTTTTAATATTTTTTTGTTTATTCAAATGCTTCAAATTCTGATATTTGATTACCTCTTAAAAAGTCTGAAATTGACATTCTTTTTGCATTTTCTCCTTGAATTTCTAAGACTTTTATAATTCCATCTTTTGCTTTTACATATAGCCCATCTTTTGGGTTTGATAATATTACTACACCATTTCCTAAGAACTCTAGATTTTCTACTATTATTTCACTTGGTTTTGCAATGTCTACTTTCCAAAATTTTATCTTTTTTCCATTTAAATATGTATATGCTCCCATTATTGGATTTAATCCTCTTACTAAGTTTTTTATTTCTAAAGCTGTTTTTTTATTCCAATCAATTTTAGATATTTTTTTATCTAGCATTGGTGCAAGAGTAAAGTCATCTCCTTGTTTAATTCTAGGTGCAATTCCTAGTTCTACTTTTCTTAATGTTTTAGCTAATAATTCTGCTCCTACTTGTTCTAACTTTTCCCAAAGTTCTCCTGTTGTTTCATTTTCACCAATTTCTACTTCCTGTTTTAAAATCATGTCACCTTCATCCATTTTTTCATTCATATACATTGTAGTAACACCTGTTACTTTTTCGCCATTTATTACTGCCCATTGAATTGGTGCAGCACCTCTATATTTTGGAAGAAGTGAGCCATGTACATTAATACAACCTAATTTTGGAATTTCTAAAATTTCTTTTGGAAGGATTTTTCCGTAAGCTACAACACATATAACATCTGGCTTTAACATTTTTATGGTTTCTATCATTTCTTCGTTTTTCTTTAAAGTTTTTGGTTGATATACAGGAATATCTTTTGATAAAGCAAACTCTTTAACTGGACTTATTCCAAGTTTTAACCCTCTTCCTTTTGGTTTATCTTCATTTGTAAATACACCTAAAATATTATGACCTTCTTTATATATTTTTTCTAGACTTGCTCTTGCAAAGTCTGGAGTTCCCATAAATATTATATCCATAAAAACTTCTCCTTTTCTTTTTTAGTTTATTTAGGTTATTGCTCTTGCTCAAATATTTCTAATGTTCCTGGTATCATTTTATCAACAAAAACTTCTCCTTCTAAGTGATCCACTTCGTGGCATATTGCTTGAGCTAGAAGTTCTTTTGCTTTTACTTTAACTCTCTTCCCTTCTCTATTTGTATATTCTGCAACAACTTCTTCTGGTCTTACTACTTTTGCGAATTTATTAGGAAAACTTAAACACCCTTCTTCTACTTCTCTTGAGCCTTTTGTTTCTAATATTACTGGGTTTATTAATACAATTGGACCATTTCCATCATCTATATCAATTACTATTACTCTTTTTAATATTCCTACTTGGACAGCAGCAAGCCCTACACCATTGTATTTATGCATTGTTTCTATCATATCATCTATTAAGTCTAGAAGTCTTTCATCTATTTTTTCAACTTCTCTAGATTTTTTTGATAATATTTCGTCTCCTTCATATCTTAATTTTCTAATTGCCATATATATTCCTCTTTTCTAAATATTTTAACTCATATTATTTGGATTTACATCAATTACTACTTTAGTTTGTTTTTTATTTTGTTTATAAAATTCTTTTAAAGTTTCGTTTAAAATCTCATTTGCCTTGCTTGTCATATTTCCTTTTATAATTATTCTCCATCTAAATCTATTTTGAATTTTATCTATTGGGGCAGGCATTGGTTTTAATACATTAAATTCATTTGGATTTAATTTTTTCTTTAAAGAATTATATATTTTTATACTTTCTTCTTGAATTTCTTTTAAATTTGTACTTGTTAATCCGATTAATATTATATCGCAAAATGGCGGATATTTCAACTGACGCCTTAGTTCTATTTCTGTTTCATAAAACATTTCATAATCTTGTTTTTTAGAACACACAATACTAAAATTATCTGGGTTATAGCTTTGAATTATTACTTTTCCTGGAAGGCTTCCTCTTCCTGCTCTTCCGAGCAACTTGTGTTAAAATTTGAAATGTTCTTTCATTTGCTCTGTAATCATCTATGTTTAAAGAACTATCTGCTGCAATAACTCCTACTAGTGTAACATTTGGAAAATGATGCCCTTTTACTACCATTTGTGTACCTATTAAAATGTCTATATTTTCATTTTTAAATTTTTTCAAAATTTCTTCATGTGAATTCTTTTTAGTTACTGTATCTATATCCATTCTAATTGTTTTTGCTTCTGGAAATTCTTTTAATATTTCTTGTTCTAGTTTTTGAGTTCCTGTTCCAAAATATCTAATTTTATCACTATGACATTCTGGACAAATAGTTACTAAATCTTGTTCATAACCACAATAATGGCATTTTAATTTTTTCTCATAGCTATGATATGTAAGACTAATATTGCAGTTTTTACATTTTAGAGTATAACCACAATTCCTACACATGATAAATGTTGAATAACCTCTTCTATTTAAAAACAAAATTGTCTGCTGTTTATTTTTTAAGTTTTCTTCTATGCTAGAATACAAGCTTCTACTTAGCATTGACCTATTCCCATTTGCAAGTTCATCTTTTAAATCTATAATTTCAACTTTTGGAAGTAAAGAATTGTTAGCTCTTTTTGTTAATTTTAGTAATGTTATTTTACCTTCTTTTGCTTTATAGTATGTAGAAAGGTCTGGTGTAGCACTTCCTAAAACTAAAGGTATATTATTTTGTTTTGCAATATAAGAAGCTACTTGTTTTGCATCATATTTAGGGTTTGCCTCAGATTTATATGAACTATCATGTTCTTCATCAATTATTATTATCCCTAAATCATTTGCAGGTGCGAAAATTGCTGACCTTGCTCCTATTATAATTTTTGCCTTTTTTTCTTTTATTCTATTCCATTCATCATGTCTTTCTCCAATTGATAATTTACTATGTAAAATTGCAATTTTTTCTTTTCCAAATCTTGCAATAAATCTATCTAACATTTGAGGTGTAAGTGAAATTTCTGGAACAAGTACAATTGCTGTTTTATCTTTTTCTAATACTTTTTTTATTAATTGTAAATATATTTCAGTCTTTCCGAGAACCTGTTACACCATAAAGCAAAAATTTTTCGTATTTTTTATTTTCTATTGATTTTTCTATTTTATCAAAAGCTTCTTTTTGTTCTAAGTTTAGCTTTAAATCTTTTGTTTTTTGGGCTTCCTTTTTATCTAACGGATTTCTTTCAATCTTTTCTTCTATTAATTCTAAATATTCGTTTTTAACTAATGTATTTACAATTCCTCTAGAACAATCTGTAAACATTTCTATTTCTGGAACTGTTGCTCCTTCATTTGATTCTATAAATTTTAATACTCTTTTTTGTTTTTCTGATTTTATTTTTCCTATTTCTATATCAAATTCAATTTCGTCTAAACTCTTTTTTAAATATACTTTTAAAATTACTTTTTCTTTAATTTTCTTTTCTTTTGTTCTGGTTCCAGGTGTTAGCATAAGTTTTATACAATCTGAAACATTACAAAAATATCTTTTTGCCATCCATTTTGCAAGTTCTATTTGTTTATTTGTTATACTATCTTCTAATCTAATTATATCTTTTACTTCATATTCTGTATTGTTTTTTATTCCTACTACAAATGCTTCTTCTTGCTTTTCTCCTTTGCCAAATGGAACTAAGACCCTACTTCCTATTAAAATAAGGTCTTCTAATTCTTTTGGAATATTATAGTCAAAAGTTCTATTTAATTTTTTTGCTGTTCTATTTATTATTACTTCTGCTATCATCTTTTCTCCTATTTTTAAGTCTTTTAATTTAAAAACCCAGTAGGCTTACTGGGTTATATATTAATTACTTTTATTTAAAAGTTTTAGTTCGTTTTCTATTATAGCCATAACTATGTTTACTGTTTTTTCTAAATTATTGTTTTTTATAACATAATCATATAAACCTATTTTTGATTCTTCATATTCAAATCTACTTAGTCTTAAACGAATTTCAGCTGGGCTTAATTGATCAACTCTTTCTTTTAATCTTCTTTCTAATTCTTCTTTTGGTACTCTTAAAAATATAGTTATTACTTTTGTATCTGCTTTTAGTAAGTCTTGCAAATGTTCTGTTCCATTTACATCAATATCTTTTACTATGATTTTTCCACTTTTTATTTTTTCATTTAATAATTTTTTAGAAGTTCCATAATAATTATTGTGATGTACATCATATTCATAAAACTCACCGTTTTTTATCATTTCTTCAAATTCTTCTTTTGATACGAAATTGTATGTTTCTCCTTCTACATCACCATTTCTTATTGGTCTTGATGTAAATGATGGAAGAGATATTACATTTTCCATTCTGTTTATTAATTCTTTTTTTATTGTATCTTTTCCAGCTCCTGCTACTCCAGATAATATTACTAACATTTATTTACCTTCCCTTCTCTAGGTTTAACTTCTAAAGCTATTATTCCTTATTTTCGTTTTCTTCTTCTATTGTAACAGTTCCTTCTGCAATTTCATTTGCAGCAAGTGTTACTGGTGATTCTTCTTTTACATTTGTCTTTGGTTTAGCTCCTGCAGCAATTTGTCTTGCTCTTCTTGCTGTTGCAATTACAAGCTCATATCTGTTTGCAGATTTTTTCAATAATTCTGTAACTGTTGGTTTTACTATCATTTTTAAACACTTTCCTTTCTAAATTCTTTTTTAATTAATTTCTTCTTGTGTCATTGTTTTATCAAGTCTTCCTCCTACTGTTTCTGGTTGAATTGCTGATAATATAATATGACCAGAATCCATGATTAAGGCTGCTCTTGTTCTTCTTCCACAAGTTGCATCAACTATTACTTTATTATCTTTTGATTCTTGAATTAATCTTTTTATTGGCGCAGATTCTGGACTTACTATTGCTACTATTCTATCTGCTGATACTATATTTCCAAATCCTATATTAATTAATTGCATAATCTCAAGTCCTTTCTATTCTATATTTTGTACCTGCTCTCTTATGTTTTCTATTTCTGTTTTTATGTCTATTACTCTATTTGTTATATCTAAATTATTTGCTTTAGATCCTATTGTATTTGTTTCTCTATTCATCTCTTGTATTATAAAGTCTAGTTTTTTCCCGACAAGCTTCATTAGATTTTAGCATATTTTTAAATTGTGCTATATGACTTTTTAGTCTTGTTATTTCTTCTTCCACAGAGCATTTGTCTGCGTAAATTACAACTTCTTCGGCTAACCTTGCTTTGTCTATTTCATGGTCTTTTAAAAGTTCTTTTATTCTTCCTTCTAATTTTACTACATAATCTTCAATAAGTCCAGTAGAAAGTCTTGATATTTCTTCAATTTTTGCTTCTATTTCATTTATTCTTTTTAATAAGTCTTCTGCTATTTTTTCTCCTTCTGTTTTTCTCATTTCAATTAATTTATCTATTGCTAATTTTGCAACTTCTGTTACTTCTTTTGTTATTTTTTCATCATCATCTACATTTTTTATTGTTAATACATCTGGATATTTTGTAATTTCTGTTACTTCAATGTTTGATGAAATATTTTCTTTTTTTGCTAAATCTCTTAATTCTTCTATATAAATTTTTGCTAAATCTTTATTTATTTCTATTTGTTTTCCCTCTGTAGAATTATTTTCAAATGTTACAAAAACATCTATTTTTCCTCTTTTTACTTTTGATGCAATTTCTTTTTTTATTGCTTCTTCTATATAGCTTAAAATTCTAGGTAATTTTATAGATATATCTAAATATCTATGGTTTACACTTTTTATTTCTATTTGATATTCTCTTTTGTCAAAAGAAAGATTTTCTCTACCATAACCTGTCATACTTTTAATCATTATTTTCTACCTCTTTTTTTGTTTTATTTTTAGTATTTGATTTTGTTTTTGAGTTTGGTTTTGTTTTAGTCTTTACTTTAGTTTTTGTTTTTGTATCTTCCTTGCTTTCTTTGGTTTTAGTTGTTTTTGATTTAGCTTTTGTAGTTTTTCCTGTTTTAGAAGTTTTTTCTTGCTGTTTAGTTGTTTTATTTTTCTTTACATTTCTTTTTGATTTTGGCTTTTCTTCTAGATTTTCTTTTTCTACTTTTTCTACTCTCTTTTTTTCTTTATTTTTAGCTGTTTTTCCTTTTATTTCTTCTTTTTTCACTTCTGCTATTTCTTCATTTTCTTCTTTTTTATTTCTTTTTTTAGCCTCTTTTTTTATTGGTTCATCTTTTTTTACAATTTCAGATATGTCACTTAAACTATTTAAATATTTTTTTCTTTCTTTTGTATATATTATAATTGCTTTTAAAACATAATATATAGCAAAAATATATGATGATGTTAATAAATAAAGTCTAAAATCATATTTATACATTGAAATCACATGCATAATTGATAAACTATGTAAAGATAAAACAATAAATTCTATTGCAGTAATTGCTTTTTCTCCACTGTCTTTTCTATAAGCTAGTTCTAAAAATACAAGCCCTAAAACTAAAAATGTTCCAGAAAAAATTTCTATATCTCCTATTAATCTTTCCCTGTTCATTCTTACATAAGCTAAATTTAAAATTACAAAATACAAAATTATACCTATTGCTTTTAATACATTAAATACTATTTTCTTTAAAATTGCTTGTGATACTTCTTTTGGCAATTTCTTTTCTTTTGCTTTCTTTTCTTCTTTTTCCATTTAATCCTCCTAGTTTTCTAGTTCATACATAATATTACTTAAAACATTTAATGCAACTGTTTCTGTTCTTAAAATTCTTTTTCCAAGTGTTATAATTTTTGCATCATGATTTTTTAAAATTTCTATTTCTTCTTTTGCTATTCCACCTTCTGGTCCAATTAAAACACCTATTTTTAATTCTTTTTTATTTTGATTTTTTAAAAGTTTTAATTCTTCTTTTAATGTGTTTTTCTCTTCTTTTTCGTAAGCTACTAATATCTTATCATATTTCTCAAAATTTTGACAGATTTCTTTTATAGTTTTTACATTTTCTATTTTTGGTATTATATTTCTTCCTGATTGCTTAGCTGCAACTTCTGAAATCTTTTGCCATCTTGCTATCTTTTTTTCTTCGTCTTTTCCGCTTAATTTTACTATACATCTTTCCATTTTTATAGGTGTTATATCATATACTCCGAAGTTCTACAGATTTTTGAATTATTAGCTCCATTTTATCTGCTTTTGGAAGTCCTTGAAATATAGTAACTTTTATATTTGATTCTGTATTTTGTTCTAATTTTTCGTCTATTTTGCAAATTATCCTATTTTCTTCTATTTTTTCTATTTTACAAATATAGTCTTGTTTATTACAACATATATCTATTTTATCATTTACTTTTTTTCTTAAAACATTTTTTATATGATTTACATCTTTTCCTAATATTTCTATTTTATCTTCTCTTTTTTGTTCTTCATTTACAAAAAACTTAGGCATTTTAGTCTCCTTAATTGATTTTTAGCCATTATATCACATTTTTATATTTTTTTCTATACACTATCTAAAATATTTTTGGGCAAAAAAAGAAGTTGCAGATGCAACTTCTTTAATGTTTTTATTTAATTATTTATTAATAATTTTCTGCTTTAATTTCAAAGAATGATTTTGGATGACTACATACTGGGCAGATTTCTGGAGCATATTTTCCAATTACAATATGTCCACAGTTTCTACATTTCCAAATTCTTTCATCATCACGGCTAAATACTAATCCACCTTCAACATTTTCAATTAATTTTTTATATCTAGCTTCATGTTCTTTTTCTATTTTTCCTACAGCTTCAAATAAGTATGCGATGTGGTCAAATCCTTCTTCTTTAGCTTCTTTTGCCATTCTGTCATACATATCTGTCCATTCATAGTTTTCTCCTTCTGCTGCCATTGTTAGGTTTTCAACTGTAGATTTTATATCTCCACCTTGTAATAGTTTAAACCATAATTTTGCGTGTTCTTTTTCATTATCTGCTGTTTCTTGGAATATTGCAGCTATTTGCTCATATCCTTCTTTTTTTGCTTTGCTTGCAAAATATGTATATTTATTTCTTGCTTGTGATTCACCAGCAAAAGCCTCCATTAAATTTTTCTCTGTTTTTGTTCCTTTAAGTTCTTTTTCCATTTTAATTCCTCCTTAATTTTTACTTTTTGATTTACAATCATCACATATTCCAACTACTTTCACACAATCAACTTTAAATTCTTTTCCTATTTGACTTATAAGCTCTTTTTCTATATCTTTTTCATCAAAAGGATATGTAAAGTCAAAAACTTTTCCACATTCTGAGCAAACAGCATGATTATGTTCTTTATAGAAATAATCATATCTATCTGACTTATTAGGAATAGTAATTCTTCTTAAAGCACCATTTTCTACTAAAATATTAATATTTCTGTATACTGTACTTTTACTAATTTTAGGTTCTTTTTCCAATGCTTTAAGATAGATTTCTTCTGCTGTTGGGTGTGTTCTTGTATTTTTCATTATTTCTAGTACAACTTCTCTTTGTTTGGAATAGTTGTTCATAAATCCTCTCCTTCAAATTAGGAATTATTCCTAATTTCGATTACATTTTATATTAGTTTTTTTACTTTGTCAATATAATTTTTAAAAATTTTAATCCTTTTAAAATATCTATATTTTAGATACTTTACTTTTAAAACATATTTATAAATAAAATCTCCCTTATAATATATTTCTGTGGTAGCTCACAAAAAATTATTATAAAGGAGAAATTTATATTTTCTAAATTATATATATATATTTATTTTTGCCAATTTAATATAGGATATCCATTATTTTTGTTTTCATCATATTTCCATACTACATCATCATTTCCGCTATTTAACAACTCTGAAAAACTTGCTTGCTTCATTTCATCTTCTGTTTTTATTGTCCCTGCATTAGTTCCTGTATTTGTAAAATTATCTTGATTTAGATAATAAGAGTTCGTTACACTTGTATTGCTATTAAGATATCCTCTTATCCCGCCAACGTACAAATTTCTTTGACTATTAACATTTATATTTCCTACATTATAACTGTTTTTAATAACATTTGGAGTTGAGACAGTACTCGTGCCAGTTATTCCTCCTGCATATACATTTCTTTCATTAGCATTTACTTCGATATTACCATTGTTATAACAATTTATTATATCTTTTGTAGTATTTCCTGCAACTCCTCCTATTTGAAGCACTAAATCTTGTCCTTGGCTTTCTGATATATTACATGTTATATTTCCTAAATTATAGCATTCTTCAATTGTATTTTCTGTATAGTTTACAATTCCACCAACAGATATATTTTTTTGTAAGTTGTTACCTTCTGATATTATTTCTAAATCTCCCATATTAAAACATCTTATTATCTGTCCAATGGATGAAGATGTAATTCCAGCTATTCCTATTCCATCAACTGTTTCTTGTGTTTCTACTTTTACATTTGATAAGTTATAACAATCTTCAATTACACCTATATTATGTCCTACTAATCCTGTTACTGATCCATTACCTGCTACCTTGATATTCCCTGAAATTCCACAATTTCTAATTGTAGAATCTGCTCTATTTTGACCAACTAATCCACCAGTTAAACTTGAAGCTTCTTCATATCTTGTTATATTAACATTTACTAGATTTAGATTTTCGATATCACCATAGTTAACAGAAAAGAATCCAAGTTTAGCATCTGTTTCATCTTTTTCATTTATATATAAATTTAATATTCGATTTCCTTGTCCATCAAATGTTCCTGAAAAGCTATTTTGACCAACTTCATCACTTCCGGCACCAATTGGTATAAACCCTTCTCCTGATGTTAGTAATGTTTTTAATTCTCCATTATATCCATATTTTCCATAATCTGTTCTAAATGGATCTACATATGATTTTGTAGAGTTAAAATCTAAACTTGTTCCTAATTTTACTGTCATTCCTTCATAATTATTCTCATTAGTTACATTATGAGCAAACACTACTAAATCTTCTATACTATTTATAGTATACTCTGTTCCATTTTCTTCTAATACTCCTGGATTGTTATCTGTTACTTGTTCTACTCCTACTCCATTTAAAGTTTCATTTATTAGATCTTCTTGTCTTGCTAAATCTAGTTGTTCATTTTTAGCTGCTTCTGCAGTCTTATTTTTTGCATTTTGTGCTTGGGTAAGTATCCCATTATTTCCTGTTAGCATTGCAATTGATACTCCTGCTAAAATTAATAAAACTATGATTGTTATGACTAAAGCAATTAAAGTAATTCCCTTTTGTTTCTTATTCATTTGTTTTTTTCTCCCTTCTTATTTTTAATATTAATAAATAACTTTTTTATCTTTTAATCTTTTTAAAGCACAAAAAGATAGCAATTAAACCTAAAATATTTTTAGGCTATTGCTATCTTTATTTATTTTTATTTTATTTTCTTTATTTACTAAATATATCGTGTGTGTGTGTGTGTGTGTGTACAGCCTCAAGGCTTATAGCTCTTATTTCTTTCATATTTTCTCCTCTTTTGTTTTATATTTCTTTGCATTTGTTTTACTTTGTCATGATATCTTATTTTTTATCCTTTGTCAATATTTAATATCTCATTTTTTGAAAACTATATGTTTTAATTTTTCGAAAAAAACCAAACTTAGTATCCTTTATCTTTAGCTCTTTTATTTATGGTATATTATTTCATACTTTCTTTTATTTGAATATTTTATATTGCTATATTATTTGCGTATAAAATCAATATTAAATTGAATAAAATACCTTGATACTAATTCCATCTGTTCATCATATTCTTTAATAAAAATTTTGTCAACAGTCTGAAAACGCAGTAAAATAGACTTACTGTTTTCCAACTTATTTATATTGTTAAACATATACGAAAAGAAGTATTACTATTATATATACCACTACTACTTCCAAAAACGAATATTCCAGCACTACCACCTATTTCAAAATCTCCTCCGCGTTTTAAAAAAGGATTAGTATAACTTACAAAATTAGCTCGATTTCCATTCCAACTGTTAGTTTCCTGAGTAGTATCTCCTATAATATAATTTTCTTCAACGTTTTCTCCTATATATGTTGTTACATTCTCTATACTTTTACCTCCCTGACTTGCAAACGAATTACCATATCTTAAAAGATTCGATGCTGCTCCTTCATTATAATATATTGCTACAAATTCTGATGTACAACCTGATAAATCATATATTCCATAGACATTTCCTGTACTACTTTGTTCTGGATTAGTTTCAATTCCCCCATCTGCTGTTATAAAATTACTATTATCATTAATATCTATTCCATTACCATTTCTTCCATATTGGCTATGTGATAAATATACTACTGCTCCCCATTCACTATTTTTTAACATATGACTATTTAAATTTTCTGCATATTGTCTCGCATTTGTATACATATTTCCTATAGTGCAATACCTCCAAGAACTCATTAGTGGCTTTACTGCTATTGTTTTATCTGGATTTTCTGATAATAATATATTTCCAGATGTATCTCCATCTTGTGTAGTTACTATATTGCTACCATCAGCTTTATTTATTAAGCTACTTTCATATTTTCCAACCCATATTCCTGTTAGTTCGTTTCTCCAACCACCTAAATCTACATTATTTGTAAAAGCTGGATGTACATAGTAATTACTCGTTGTATCTTCTTGTCCTGTTGTTGCTCTTTTTGCTGTTTGTAATTTTCCTTCATTATCATAATATTGATCTGATGTTCCTATCAAGAACTTTACATCTATTTTTCCTCCTTGACTTATATCACTTGGATTATTGTATGTTATCTTATATGCATATCTTGGTATCCATACAAAATAACTATCTACTCCATCTATTGTAACTCTTGCGTTTGCCCATTTACTAGAATTATTATCTTCTGCTCCTTCTCCTGCTAAATAATCATAAGCTGAACTATAATTATTTGTATCCCAATTCTTAGTTTCTTCATTATAAGTTACAAGTTCCATTCTATCTTTTAATACTGGTGCATTTACTCCTTTACTTTCTACATATCCACCATTTGCATATTGGCTTAAATAATTTTCATAATCACCTAATATATTTTCTTCTTCTTTTTGTGCTTCTTCTGTTTCTTTTTTTGCATTTTGTGCTTGTATTAAAATTCCATTACTTCCTGTTAGCATTGCAATTGATACACCTGCTAGTATTAGAAGAACAATAATTGTAATTACTAGTGCGATTATAGTATTCCGGTTATCTAATTATTTTTTGATTTCATTTTTATATTTAGTTTCGAAATCATAAAAAATAATCAACCCTTTCAAGTTGATTATTCTTAGATAATCATAGATCTATAATTTTGGTACAAACGAAGTAGTTATTTACAACTTTTTAACACTTTTGGATTATTGGTACTTAAATTAATCTATTAATTTTAAGTTTAGCATAAATTACTTAAACTTAAAAAAGTTCAAAATTTTTTCAAATATTATTTTATATATTTTTTGTTTTTTTGGTATAATTGACATATTTTTTTCGTTATTTAATTTAGTATTCTCAATTAACTTATCTTCATTTTTCTTAAACATATCATCAATTTTATATTTTTCATTTTTTGCTGCTTCTTCTTTTAAATTTTCATATTTTTCATAATTCAAAATTTTATTTCTTTGTTCTGGAGTAGCCCAATAATCTCTAAAAAAAATTGCAATTATTGTTTTGGCTGTTTTTGATACATTTTGTTCATCAAGAGAACGTGTTATATCATATTCAAAATTGTAATTATTATTTGCATTTTTTTCATAATATAAGATAACGTCTTTGGGTATTTTTTTATAATCCCTATATGGAATATAATCTAAAATTCTAACTACTTCAGCACAAGCATTTGCATAATCTTCTGTTACCATATTCATTCTCCTTATTAATTCCAAATATCAATAGTATTTTCTTTTTCTTGCATCATTCTGTTTCTCTGAGCAAGCTCATTTTGTTTTGCAACTACATCTTTCTGTTCACTATAAGTTTGTTTACCTAGTTCAATTACTCCAATATTTTCTGATGCTAATTCTATTCTTTCTTCTTCTATAATTTTTTTTAATGTTTCAATATGATTAAAAGTTCTAGTCTCTGGATTAATTCTAACAGTAGAATTAATTAACCTATCTGCATCTTCTTTTTGTTGTCTTATATTTGCAGGCGATTTGAAAAGATCAAGAAAAGTTTCTCCACTTTCACACATAAAATCGTTCGGATACTGAATTATATCCATATTTGCATCTAGTAACATTTCTTTTACTTTATCTGCAATTTTTATGGCTCTTATATAATCCTCTCTTGACCAATCTGCTAACACTTCAGAACAATGCGGTTTACCTTCATTTTCATCAAAAATACTTATACTAAGTCTAGTTGCTGTAGAATTATTAAAATCTCTAAAATATCTACAATCTGTATTATAATCTGCTATACTTTTTCCTTTTTGTTTCATCATCATTAAGATTGTTAATGCACCCACTGAAAAAAATTCATTATTGTCTTTAAGTGCTCTATTAACTAAACCGTACTTCTGATGATAAAATCCCATCATCTAATGCTTTTTCGCTAATATATACGCCATCATTCTCTGAAGGAACATATGATCTAGCACAATATAAATTTGCTTTTTTTAATTCTTCTGGTAGTAAATCCATTGACATTAGATACTGATAAATTGCATATCCACTATATTTCTTTGCATCTGTTATTTCTTTAATTCCTTTTAAATCACAAAATCCTGCTCTCGAACTCTCTTTTCCCTGTTCATGCCTAAAAAATTTTCCATTGTAATCTTCAAAATTACTATTTGCTATAGTTTCATATACAAATCTAGAAGTTCTGCCATTACCATCTTGAAATAAATGTAAATAATTAATTAAATAGTATATTCCTATCGCCATATCATCTCGACTATTAATACATTTTAAGAATTCTGCCATTTTATCAAAATATTTTTCCTGTATTGCTCCTTTGGGAGAAATACACTCCCCGACAATCATTCTATCTCCTTTATATATTCCACCTTCTTCTGGATTTAATTCTCTAACTTGGCGATTTACTTCTATTAAAAAATTTTTTATGTCTTCTCCTTTTAACGAATTAATAAATTGAGATGGATTTTCATTTCTGAATGCTTCTAAAATTTTTTCCGTTGTATATGACATTAGATTTTTCCCCTTTCATTAAGCTTCTATTTTACATTTTTAACTTAGACTTTATAAAAGTATATCAAATCGAGTTTTAAATTACAACATAAATAGCATAATAATTTTGGGCTCTGATAAAACCACTTCCTTGAATTTGCTTCGAAAGACAGAACTTTGACTCTGTCATAAGTCCTAACCCCCTATGAGTTATGACGTACCATCATAACTCGTGGGCTCTGCAAGGTAATAAAATTTATTGAATTTTTGCAACAAAAAAATACCATCCTTTTCAGAATGATATTTGTATCCATCTGTTCTATTAGTTCGAACAGAAACGTTGTTGGTACCGATGGTGGGACTCGAACCCACATGGTTTCCCGCCAGATTTTGAGTCTGGTGCGTCTACCAATTCCGCCACATCGGCATGTTACTTTGATATATTACCATATATTTTTAAAAAAGTCTAGCAAAAAATATAAAATGATATAACAAAATTATGTTATATCATAAATTCTTCTATAAGTTTATAACTTCTCCTGGATATATTAAATTTGGGTTTTTAATATTATTTTTACTTACAATATCACTTACTGTAGTTCCAAATCTTCTTGCAATTTGATACAAAGTATCTCCACTTTTTACAATATAAGTTCTATTGTTTTCTGTATTATTTATTCCATCTGAGCCAGAATTTCTTTTAATTCTTAATACTTCTCCTGGGTATATTAAATTTGGATTTTGGATGTTATTTTGACTTACAATATGACTTACTGTTACTCCATATTTTGCTGCTATTTCAGATAATGTATCTCCTCTTTTTACTGTATAATATATACTTCCTGTGGCATTTTCTTCATTTCCGTTTTCTACTTTTATATTTGGAATTGTTAAGACTTCTCCTGGATATATTAAATTTGGGTTTTCTATATTATTTAGTCTTGCAAGTTCTAAATAACTTATATCATATCTATTTGCAATTTCAGATAATGTATCTCCTTTTTGCACAGTATATTTCATTGTATCTGAATTTGGAATATTTGTAGGTGGATTTTCTGGCATTGGTATTTCTTCATTACTATTTAAGAATATTTCTTCTTTAAATAAATCTCTATCTACATATCCATTAATTCCTGAAACTTCCCCTTTATCAGAATATTGAACTCCTATCCAATTATCCCAACTAGTAGTTGTATTATATAGTCTTTCATAATTGCCATAATATGCAAGCCATAATTCATATTTATCCGCTAGTTCTTTACTAAATACATCTCTTGCATTAGATAAATCACTATATATAACTACTTGTTTTTTACTTAGTTCTTGAACTGTTTCAATAAATGCACTTGCTATTTGGTTTATTTCTTCTTCTCCTACACCACCAAAGACTTCATAATCCATTACTAGCTTGCAATCTGGACTTTTTCCGTGAAATCACAGAAACAAAAAACCTTGCTTCTTTCCTTGCTTCTTCTACATTTGTAGCAGTAACATAATGGTAAAAGCCAACTTTTAGGCCATTTGCCTTTGCGTTTTGATAATTAGTTTCAAAATATGCGTCTTTTATTGTACTTCCTTGGCTTGATTTAATATATACTATATCTATTCCGTCTTGCTTTACTTTTTCATAATCTATATATCCTTGCCAATTGCTTACATCTATTCCTTGATAAGATGTACCTGGGATCGGTGTTATTGCATAAGATAGACTAGTAATAAATATTAGAAAAATAAAAAATATAGGTATTAGTATTTTCTTTCTCAACAAAAAAACCTCCATTTCTACAATATTTTATATTATATTGTATGAAATAAAAGGTTTTTTTGTTATTTTTTATTTGTTATTTCTGTATCATATTCAGTAACTTGAATTGTTTTTATATTTACCTTTGAAAAATCGTCTTTTTCATCTTCAAATTGAACAATTTTAAATTTATTTTTATTTTTTACTTTTAGTTTTATTTTACTTAAATCAACTAATATTTTTGTTGATAAATCTTGACCTATAGGCAATGTTTTATTTTGATTATCATAAAAAACAGAATTTGTAAAACTTATTGCATTTGCTTTTTCTTTTAAATTAAGTTTAAATAAATTTAATTTTGTTTCTTTTTTTGTTATATTTTCTTCTATTTCTTTTTCTGGGTTTATATTAAAAACATTTAATTTTTTTGCATCTAAAGATGTTTCTTCTGTTATCATATATACTGGTAGTTCTTCTGGAATTATTATTTTTTCTAATGCCTTTTTTATGTTTTCTATTGCTTTTTCTAATGATAATTTAAAACCTATTTGTTTTGTGTTTTTGCTTAAATCTAAAATATTAAATTTATCTTTTGGAAGTTCTCTATGTTCTTTATTGTTTATTTTTGATACTTTTGTTGTATCTTTTGATATACCTCCAAAAATATTAAATTCTTCAGATTTTGTAAATATTTTTTCTGCTGCTTCTTCTTTTTTTAATTCTTTTAATGTAGCTTCTATTTCTTTTGGCATCACTTCATTTAGTTTTACTTTGTTTAAGATAGATAAAAGATTTGTACTTGTTAAATATATGCTATCTAATTCTTCTTTAGAAAGTATTTTTCTTTGCATTTTGTCCATTTTAATACCAAACTTTTCTAAGTCTTCTTTATAGTCAAATACTTTTTCTATTTTCTTTATAATGTTTATTTCTTCTGCTTCTCCTTCTGCTAGACTTGCTACTTCATCTTTATTGCTATATTTCCAAAATTCAAAAATACTTTTTTTATGGCTATCTATTTCTTCTATGTATAATGTGGCATTTTGAATCTTTTTTTCCATGTTTTTCTTTTTTAGTTTTAGTGCATTTATGTCTAGTTTTATGTTTTTTAATTCATTTTCTCTATCTTCTAATTCTTTATATAATTCTAAAATATTTTCAATTGTATAATTTGCTTTTTTACTTTTGCTGTTTTTTAGTTTTATTACTTTTTTTGTTTCTTTTTCTTCTCTATTTTCTTCTATATTTTCTTGTTTTTTTGGTTTCATTTTGTTTTTATTACTTTTTTTACTATATTTAAAGTAATATTTAAATTTACCAAAAAAAGTTTTTTTACACTCTAAAAATGTTGAAATTTGTTTTTCTTTTGCTAAATATTCTATTTCTTGAATAGCAACTTCTGCTTTTAAATTCTTTAGTTTTTCTTTTCCTTCTTCTATGTCTATTTCAGTATTTTTTAGTTTTTCTTCCCCTAAATTGTATTCTTTTTTTATCCAAGATACAATATCTTCATATTCCATCTCTTCATCTTGCCTATAGAATTCAATTCCACCTGATTTTTCTATATTTGTTTTAAAGTCGAAATAATGTGGAAGCTCTGTTTGAAGTATGAACATTGCTTTTAGAAGTTTATAGAACTCTTGTGCTTCTTCTTTAGTTTTTAACTCTATTTTATAATTACTTTTTACTTTTTTATATACCTCTGTCTCCCCAGTAATTACTATTCTTGGTTCATTTTTCTTGTTATATACTTCATAAACTAGTGGCCAATCTTTTGTAAACAACCACATATAGTTTTCTATATCTTCAAATTCTTGCTTGCTTAAGAATTTATGGCTATATTCTAAATTTCTTATAGGAACAAATACTTTTCCTTCTTTTTTTCCTTCTAGTTTCTTTTTTAAAACATAGAAAAATGTTGAATAATCAGTATCTTCAGTTGGAACAAGCATAAAATATTTTTCTGTGTTTTCTGAATAATATATTTGCCATAAATAATTTCCTTCATATTTTATTTTAAATGGTAATTTTTTGTTTAATTTTTCTTGTTCTTCTTTTACTTTTTCTACATCTTCTATTTTAAATTCTTTTATCATATTCAAAAATGTAGTATATTTTAGTATATTTTCTTCTTCTGTATTATCTAAATATTCTACTAAAGGACTTGCTTTTTTATATTTTTCTTCTAAATCATCTAATCTTGTTGTAGGTGTTAATAGAATTTCTAGATCTTTTATTGAAATATATCTATATTGTTTGTATTGACCCTCATCATACATTTTAGGTACTCTAAATTCTAGTGGTTCAAATTTTTGTAATTCTTTTGGTATATTTTCTAGGTCTAGTCCTAAATATTCTAATTTTTCTTTTATATTATCTTTTTTATCTATTGTACTTTTTGCCAAGTTACTCTCTCCTTCCAATTGCTATATAGTTTGTAACTATGTTTAAATGTCATAAAAATTTGTAAATTCATAACCATTATTTCTTAAGTAAGCTATAATTTGTGATAATGAATCTGCTGTTACTTTTTTTAGTGGAGAATCATGCATTAAGATTACTACACTTTGCTTTCCTTTTGTTGTTTCTTCTAATCTTTGTAATTCAAATTCTAAACTTAAATTGTTTGTCTCAGCATCTCCATTTAATGCATTCCAATCTACACTTTCTATTCCATTTTGTTTTAATAATTCTTTTGCTTGAAGTTTTAAATCTGCATATTTTCCTCCGCTAGAGCCTCCTGGAAATCTGAATAAATGTGAGTTATATTTCTCATCTCCTATTGCATTTTGTACTGCAATATTACATTTATTAAATTCATCTAAAACCGCTTCTTTTGAAGAATATATTGAATCATACACATGACTATATCCATGATTTGCAATAAAATGCCCTTCATCATACATCCTTTTTACCATATCTGGCTTTTGTTCAACCATTTTACCTAAAACGAAAAATGTTGCTTTTACATTTTCTTTTTTTAATGTATCTAATATCATTGGAGTTACATTTGATGGTCCATCATCAAATGTTAAAAAAGCTCTTTTTTTATCTGAACTATATATATGATTAACATTTTGTATCCAATTTTCTGTATATTTTACTCTTTTTTCTTCTTTTGCTTGTTCTATTTTTCTTAATTTTAATTCTTCTTGTTCTTTTAATGTTACTAGTTGGTTTTGATATTCTTTTACAAAGTTTGCTTCTTTTAGAATTTTTGTTACTTCAATTGTTGTTAAACTAATTAAAATAAGTGCAAAAGTTATTATTAATATTAGCATTACTTTATTTTGATTTGGTTTTCTTTTTACTAAGCTTTTGATTTCTGTACTTCTATATATGTCTACTTCTTTGTTTTTATTTCTCTTTCTACATCTTTATTTTTGAAATTTTTATTTCGTAAATATTATATACTATTTTTCTTCTTTTTGATAGTAGATTTTACAAAATATCTAAAAAAATATGATTTTTTGAAAAAAATAAAACGCTAGTGTTAGCGTTTTACTTTTAAAGAACTTATTTTATTCTTTCAAATAATGGTTCTAAGTTGTCTAATTTAATTTCTTCTTTAATTTCTACTTTTCCCCATTTGCTAATATCTTTATTTATATATTTAGCTACTTTTTTTGAGGCTTCTGGCATTACTGGTTCAAATAGATTTGCTAAATTTGCAATTATATATGTGCAATTATATATAACTTTATTAAATTCGTCCAAGTTTTCTTTGTATAACACCCATGGTTTTGTTTCATCATAATATTTGTTTCCAAATTCAACTAGTTTCATAATTTCTTCAATTGCATTTCTAAATTCTAGTTTTTCTATATTTTTAGATACATTTTCATAAGTTTCCAAAACTATTTTTCTTATTTTATCATCTAGTTCTTTTACTTCTATTTTTTCTAATCCTTTAAATTTTAAAGTTCTATTTACAAAGTTTCCAAATTTATTAACTAGATCAGAATTATGAACTTGTTTAAATTCTTCTAATGAAAAGTTGCTATCTTTTTTCTCTGGTCCATTACTTAAGAAGAAATATCTTATTGAATCAATGTTATATTCATTTGCTAAATCTAATATTGTTATTCCATTACCTTTACTTTTTGATATTTTTTCGTCGTTAATATTTAAATATTCACAAGATACTATTTTATCTGGTAATTTCATATTGTCTTTCATTGCTATTAATAAAGCTGGAAGAATTATACTATGGAAAATAATATTATCCTTTCCATGTACCATGTACATAATTGTGTTATCATTTTTCCAGTAATCTTCCCAATTCAAATTATTTTCTTCACAATATTTCATAGATGCAGTTATATATCCTAAAACAGCTTCAATCCATACATACATTTTTTTGTTTTCATAACCATCAACTGGTACATCTACTCCCCATTCTAGGTCTCTTGTAACAGCTCTATCTATTAAACCTTGTTTTAGGTATTTTAAAGTTTCATTTTGTGAATTTTTTCTCCAATAATCTTTGTTTTGGTTATAATAGTTTTCAATTTCTTTTTGCAATTTTGTTAAAGTTAAGTATAAGTTCTTATTTGGTTTTTCTATTACATTTGTTCCACATTCTTGACATCTTGCTTTTTTTAAATCTTCTGCTGTTGGATTATACCCACAGTCACATTCTTCTCCTTTTGTTTCATTTCCACAGTTTGGGCATGTAAGTATTAATTCTCTATCTGCTAAAAATTTATTACAATGTGGACAATATGGTTGCATATCTTCTTTTTCTACAATATATCCATTATCATAAATCTTTTTAAATATTTCTTTTGCTTTTTCTTTATGATATTCACTTTCAGTTTTTGTGTATAAACTATATGAAAAATTCATTTTATTAAAAGCTTCTTCAAATTCTTTATGATATTCTTCACATATTTCTTGTGGAGATTTTTTCTCTTTTTTAGCCCTTATTGTAATTGGAGTTCCATGGCAGTCTGTTCCTGAAACATATATAACATTATCTCCTAATTTTCTATGGTATCTAGCTAAGAAATCTCCTGGAAGTAATGCTACTAAGTGTCCTAAATGTAATGAACTATTTGCATAAGGCCATGCTCCACCTATTACTACATTTTTACTCATTATTTTTCAGTCCTTTCTTTTTTCTATTTTTCTTTTTAGTTTTGTTTATCTTTTCTTTACTTTTTTACTTTGCTATTAAACATAATTAATACTTATATATATTACCACTTTTGGAAAAAAATAGCAAGGGATTAGTCCTTGCTATTTTTAGTTAACTAACAATTAGAGTTTTTTGATATTCTGTTATTGAAATAGATGTGTCCCCAAATGGACATTAAGGTTTATTCAATATGTGAAACATTTTTCTATATACTCATGTAACATTTCTCTCTAATAAATTTCTTTATCTCTTTTTTATCTCTTCCTTCATAATAGGGAATAAGTAAATCCTTAAATTCTCCTGTTAATTCTGCTGGAATTGCTATTATTCCTTTTCCTTTTGAAATCAAATAATGATTACTATAAATTACTGCTGTTCTTTTATTTCCATCTATAAATACTTGTTTTTTCATTGTATATAATAAAAGTTCGATTGCTCTGTCTATATCATCCAGTTCCTTACTAAAAATTTTTTCTAATTCTTCTTTTATTACACTTTCAATAGGCAAATCTGGTTTCCATGTTGTTCCACCTATTGTTACTGGTGTATTTCTTACTTTACCTGCTGTATAATAAAATCCTTCTTCTACCATTTTATTTATTTCGCATAATAAGGCAAAACTTGTATCGCTTAAAATAACATTTTTATTCAATATAAATTCCCAAGCATGTTTTAGATTTACTATTTTTAAAATATCTTCAGATGTCATATTATTTACTTTTCCACCTTCAATAATACTTTCTGTATCTGCAAAAGTAGTTGCAACACCTTCTAATATAGCTTGTTTATATATTGAATCTACTAAATGTCTTTTCGCAAAGTCTATATTTTGTTCTACTTTTTCTGATAATTCTTCTTCTGTATAATTTAATTGTTTTAGTTTTTTTATTATCTCTCTTATTTGCTTTTTCAATTGTTTTGCTTTAATGCTATTATTTAATACTAAATTATATAACTCATCAGAATATTCTCCAACATATTTTGTTAAAGCTACTCCATCTTCTCTATAATGTACATATATATATTTATTAGATTCATTTTCTCTTATTTCTACTGATCCATATGTAAGTGATTGTAATTCATGTTCAAGAACCTGTTTACTTTGAAGAAGATTCATAATTTCAATTTTTTCTTCCATGATTTCCCTCCTTATAAATGTGAAACTTTTTTGCTTAATTTGTTTAATTTTGTTTCACATTTATATTATATCATAAATTTAAAAAATGTGAAACTTTTTTGTATCTTTTTTTCTAATTTGTTTCACATTTTTAAAATTCTGTTTCTAACAACAACACTCATGTGTCCCTAATTGGACATTATGCTTCGTCTTTTGATGTGTTTATTTTAAATAGTTTGAATAGTTCTACTATTACTATTGGAGCTAAAACTAATAGTATTGCTTCTATTAAGTTTCCTACTGGAAGTATTGGAATACTAAATAGATGTCTTAAGCCTGGCACTAATACAATTACCAGCATTAATGCTGCTGATGCTCCAACTGCTAATAATAGCATTTTGTTGTTAAATGGATTTGTCTTAAATATAGATTTTTTGTTATTTCTAATATTAAATACATGTACAAGTTCTGAAAATGCTAGTACAATAAATGCCATTGCTTGACCTATTTCTACTCTTACTTCTTGAGTTTCAACATATTCTGCTCCGTTTTGAATTTCATACTCTAAGTTTTCTATTTCTTCTGCTTGGTATATTTTTCCGTCCATTCTAACCATTTGAGGTAAGTTTTCTTCTGGTGTTGCAATTCCTATTATAAATGCTGCAAGTGTTAGAAGTCCTATCATTACACCTTGATAAATAACTCTTATTGTCATTCCTTTTGTAAATATTCCTTTATGTTTTTTAGGTTTTCTTTTCATTACATCGTCTTCTGCTGGGTCTACTGCTAAGGCTAATGCTGGTAATGAGTCTGTTACTAAGTTTACCCATAATATATGGATTGGAAGTAATACTTCTATTAAACCTATATCTATTCCAAATTTATTACTAATCCATGGTGTAATTAGTATTGCTATAAATAATGCTATGATTTCACCAACATTACTTGATAGCAAGAATTGAATTGCTTTTAGGATATTATCATATATTCTTCTTCCTTCTTCTACTGCTGATACTATTGTTGCAAAATTATCATCTGTTAAAATTACATCTGCTGCTTCTTTTGATACATCTGTCCCTACTATTCCCATTGCACAACCAATATCTGCTGTTTTTAGAGCTGGTGCATCATTTACTCCATCTCCTGTCATTGCAACAATTTCTCCGTTTTTTTGCCATGCTTTTACTATTCTTACTTTATGCTCTGGAGATACTCTTGCATATACTGAATATTTTCTAATGTTTTTAGTTAAGTCTTCATCAGACATTTCTTCTAATTCTTTTCCAGTTAAAGCTTCTTCTTCGTTTTCTAATATTCCAAGTGATTTCGCAATTGCTACTGCTGTAATTTTATGGTCTCCTGTTATCATTACTGTTTTTATTCCTGCTGTTTTACATTTTTCTACTGCTTTTTTTACTTCTTCTCTTGGTGGATCTATCATTCCTACCATTCCAACAAATGTTAAGTTTTCTTCTATATTTTTCATTTCTTCATCTGTTGGTTCATGGTCTAATTCTTTATATGCAAATGCTAATACTCTTAGGGCACTTTTTGCCATTTCTATATTATTTTTTTCTATTTCTTGTTTATAGTTTTCTAAATCTTTCTTTATTTCTCCATTTATTTCATATGATGTACATTTTGCAAGTAATTCATCTATTCCACCTTTTGTGTATGCAACAAACTTTTCTCCTATTTTATTTACTGTTGTCATTAGTTTTCTATCTGAATCAAATGGATATTCTTTTACTCTTGGCAAGTTTAAAACATCTTTTAATTCAAAATTTAGTTTCATTCCTAAGTCAATTAAAGCTGTTTCTGTTGGGTCTCCTGTTAATGTGTTATTTTCTCCTATTTTTGTATCATTACAAAGTACTGCATCATACATTAGTTTCCTTTGTTCATTATTTAATTCTTTTATATTTTCTACACTTTCTAATGTGCCATTTGTAAAGATTTTTTGTACTGTCATTTTGTTTTGTGTAAGTGTTCCTGTTTTATCTGAACAAATTACTGTTGCGCTTCCTAATGTTTCAACTGCTGGAAGTTTTTTAATAATTGCATTTTTCTTAACCATTCTTTGGACACCAATTGCAAGAACTATTGTAGATACTGCTGCTAATCCTTCTGGTATTGCTGCAACTGCTAATGATACTGCTGTCATAAACATATCAATTACATTTTTTCCATATGCTATTCCTATTACAAATATTACTATACATATTGCAAGTGCTGCAATTCCAAGTGTTTTTCCAAGTTTATTTAATTTTGCTTGAAGTGGTGTTATGTTTGCATCTGTGTCATTTATTATTTTTGCAATTTTACCAACTTCTGTGTTCATTCCTGTTTCTACAACTATTCCTTTTCCTCTTCCATATGTTATTAGTGAAGAAGAAAATAGCATATTTTCTCTGTCTCCAAGACCTACTTTTTCATCTTTTATTACTTCCGTATTTTTATCTACTGGTACTGATTCTCCAGTTAGAGATGATTCTTGTGATTTTAAGTTTACCGCTTCTATTATTCTTAAATCTGCTGGTATATAGTCTCCTGTGTCTAATACTACAATATCTCCTGGTACTAAGTCTCTTGATTGAACTACATCTATTTTTCCATCACGGATTACTTTAGATGCATGTGCACTTAATTTTTGAAGTGCTTCTAAAGATTTTTCTGCTTTGTTTTCTTGCACTACACCAATTATTGCATTTAAAACTACAACTATTAAGATAATTATTGTATCTGTAATTCCTTCTCCTTCTGCAACTCCTACAACTCCTGATACAATAGCTGCAATAATTAAAACTATTATCATAAAGTCTTTAAATTGTTCTAGAAATTTTTGAATTAAAGTTTTTTTCTTTTTTTGTTCTAGCTCATTTAAGCCATATTCTTTTTTTCTTTTTTCTACTTCTTCTTTAGATAAACCGTTTTCTTTGTTAGTTTTTAAAATTTCTTCAACTTCTAAAACTTCTTTGTTAAACCAGTTTTTGTTTTCCAACTTTAAATCCTCCTTTGTTAATTTTTATTATTTTACCAATTTTTTTGTAATTTTATATAAAAATACAAAAAAACTTTTAAAAAGGACCTCCTTTCCTTCTTAAAAGTCTTGCTTACTATTAGTAATAGCTTACTAACCAGATAACTTTTATCGCGACTGTTGATTAGTAATTTTTAAAGCTACTCCCTTTTAATCTTTAAAAATTATATCATACTATTTTTATAAGTCAACGGTTTAATATATTTTTTCTTTAATCTTAGAGTATTTAATATAACTGTTATACTACTAAATACCATAGCTAAACTTGCAACCATAGGGCTTATTGATATTCCTATTGGTTTTAGTATTCCTATTGCAATTGGTATCATTAAAACATTATAGAAAAATGCCCAAAATAGGTTTTGTTTTATAATTCTTATTGTTCTTTTGCTTATATCTATTAAGTTTATAATACTGTTTAAATCATTTTTAGTTAAAATTACATCAGAAGAATCCATTGCTATATCTGTTCCACTTTTTATACTAACTCCAATGTCTGCTGTAGCTAATGCTGGGCTATCATTTATTCCATCTCCACACATCATTACATATTTATTTTCTTGTTTTAGTTTTTTTATTATATTTGTTTTTTCATTTGGTAATACATTTGCAATTACTTTAGTAATTCCTATATCTTCTGCAATTTTTTGTGCTGTTTCTTTGTTATCTCCTGTTAGCATAATTGTATCAATATTTTTATTGTTTAATTCTTCTATTACTTTTTTACTATTTTTTCTTACTATATCATTTACTCCAATTAATGCTATTATTTCTTCATTTTGAACAACATAAACAATACTATTTCCTTTTTTACTTAATTCTTTTTCGTCTTTTTCATATATGTTTTTTATTTTGTAGTTTTCAAGCATTTTAGAATTTCCTATAATAAATTCTTCTTTATCTATTTTACCTACAATTCCAAATCCACTTACATTACTAAATTCTTTTACTTCTAGCACTTCTTGTTTATTTTCTTTTAAATAATCTGTAAATGCTTTTCCTATTGGGTGTGTAGATTTACTTTCTATTGAGCCTACTAATTGTAATAATTTTTCATCACTTATATTACTATAGTTATTAATTTTTGCGATTTTTAATGTTCCATAGGTTAGTGTTCCTGTTTTATCAAATACTATTGTATCTATTTTTTTAGCATTTTCTAGTATTTCACTTTTTTTAATTAGAATTCCGTTATTTGCACATTTTCCTTCTGATACTACTATTGCAAGTGGTGTGGCTAAACCTAAACTACAAGGACATGCAACTACTAATATTGTTACAAATGTTATCAATGCATTTTCAAACCCATATCCTAAGATTAGGTAAATTAAAAATGTTAATATACTAATTGCAATAACTACTGGTACAAAATATCCAGAAACTTTATCTGCAATTTTTGCAATTGGAGCTTTTGTATTACTTGCTTCTACAACTAATTTTACTATTTCTGATATTGCTGATTCTTTACCTATTTTTTCTGCTTTATATTCTATATATCCATCATAATTTATGCTTCCTGCAATTACTTTATCTCCAATTTTTTTTGCTTGTGGTTTACTTTCTCCTGTTATAAAGGATTCGTCTAAATGAGTTCTTCCTTCTATAATTTCTCCATCTACTGAAATTCTTTCTCCTGGTTTACTAATTACTATATCTCCTTTAGATACTTCGTCTATTGTAACTGTTTTTTCGATGCCATCTATTTTTATTGTTGCTTTTTCTGGAGTTATTTTTACTAGTTTTTGTATAGCTTCTTTTGTTTTGTCTTTACTAATTCCATCTATATATCTTCCAAGTTTTATAAAATAAATTACCATTACAACTGATTCAAAGTATAAATGATGAATAGCTTCATTGTTTCCTTTAAAAAGTAATATCATATTATATAAACTATAAAGAAAACTGCTAATTACTCCAATACCTACTAATGTATCCATATTTGCAGTTCTATGTATTAGATTTTTATATCCGTTTTTTAATATATCAAATCCATATACCATAAATATTATTGCAAATATAAATAAACATATCGTATATCCAATAGGATTTCTATTTACATCTATTATGCTTAAAGTTGGCAAATTAATCATATGGCCCATTGCAATATACATTAGAATTACAGCAAGTATTGTAAAAACAATAAATTTAACCTTTTCTTTTTTGTTTTTACTTTCTTCTTTAATTTCTTTAAATTCTCCTAAACTTTTAAAACCTGCTTTTCGTACAAATTCATTTAAATTATCAATATTTAATATTTTTTCATCATATTCAATAGTTGCATTAGCCATTACTAAATTAACAAAAGCACTTTTTATTCCTTTTTGCTTATTTAAATATTTTTCTAATCCATTAGAACATGCACTACAAGTCATGCCTTCTATTGATAATACTATTTTTTTCATAACTAATTTTCCTCTACTACTTCAAATCCAATATCTTCTATTACATCTTCCATAGCCTTTCTTTCTACATTTTCACTTGTAAGTATTTTAACTTCTCCTGTTTTATAGTTAGCTTCTACCTTTTCTATCCCTTTAATATATCCTAAAGCATTTTTTATTCTATTTTCACATCCTCCACACACCATACCTTTTACATTTATAATAGTTTCTTTCATTTTAATTACCTCCTATTTATTTTTTACTTTTAATATTCTTAAAGCATTTATTATTGCAATAACAGAAACACCTACATCTGCAAAGACTGCTTCCCACATTGTAGATATTCCAAAGGCTGCTAAAATTAAAACTAAAATTTTAACAAATATTGCAAATACAATATTTTCTTTTACTATTCTCATTGTCCTCTTAGATAATTTTATTGCTTTTACAATTTTAGATGGTTCATCTGTCATAAT
>CALXCM010000010.1 GCA_944386785.1 uncultured Clostridia bacterium
ATACGCAAAAAGAAGAAGAAAAAAATGATACAATAAAAAATATATTAACAACAATAAATGATGAAGATTTAGAAAAGTTTGAAGTAATAAAAGGAGAGCTATTAATAAATACAAAAGATAGAACAGAAATAGATGTAGCACAAAGTTTAGGAATAGCAACAAATCCATATGATATAACAGAAGATGGAACATTAGAATCATCAAATGGAAATTTGTTATTAATGGATGATGAAGGAACTTTGACAGTTCCAGATAGTGTAAAAGTAATAGGAAAAGGTGCTTTTTCAGGATTAGATGGATTAAAAACAATAATAATACCATCATCAGTTACAGAAATAGCAGATGATGCATTTTCATATAATAACACATTAGAAAATGTGATTTTTCAAGAAAATTCTAAATTAGAAAGAATCGGAATAAATGCATTTGTTAATTGTCAAAATTTAAAAAGCATCAATCTCCCAAATGGATTAAAAGAGCTTGAACAATTGGCATTTTACCAGTGTAGATCTTTAGAAGAAATAACAGTACCTGGAAGTGTTAAAGAGTTAGGAAATTATTGTTTTTCTGAATGTAAAGTGTTATCTAAAATTAATTTGCAAGAAGGGTTAGAAAAAATAAATAATTTTGCATTTTCAACTACTGCAATAAAAGAAATTACGATACCATCGACAGTAAAAGAAATAGGGACTAATGCTTTTAATTATAATGAGAATTTAGAAAATGTAATAGTAAAAGGAGAAAATTATATATATGAATCAAAAATGCTTATGCCAAAAGATAAAAGTAAAATATTATTTATTGCAGATTCATATTTAAAAAGTAGAACAACATTAGAAATTCCAGATGGAGTAAGAGAATTTTCTATATCAATTGCTGGATATACTAATATAAAAACTATTGTAATACCTAAAGAGTTAGAAACAATAGATAATGGAAGTCCAGTATTTCCAAATAGTATTACTGACATTCAAGTAAAACCAGTAAATGCAAAATATGAAGTAAGAAATAAAATGTTATATGATAAAATAAATAAAGAAATAGTTTATTGTTTTTCAAAAGATGAAATAATAGATTTAACTAACGAACCAGATATATTAAGCCTAAGAAAATACTCTTTTTGGCTAGCTACTAATGCAAAGGAAATAGTTTTACCAACTACATTAGAAAAAATACAGGCACAAGTTTTTGACAATTGTAGAAAAATAGAGAAAATAAGAATAGGAAAAAATGTTTCTAATATTGATCCTATTTTTAAGCTTAATAATTATTTAGGAACTATAGAAATAGATTCTGAAAATCCATATTATTATATAGAAGGAGAGGAAGGAAAACAAATATTATACAAGAAAAAAGAAGTAAATGGAAAAGTAGAAAATAAATATACATTAGCAAGTATTTTGTATGATATTGAAGGAGAATATACAGTAGATAGTGAAGTAAAAGAAATAGCAACAAGTGCTTTTCACGCAAAAGCTAAACTAAAAAAAGTTAATGTTCCAGAAGGAGTAACAAGTATAGGTCAATCTTTTAATCAGTGCTCAGGATTAGAAGAAATTAATATACCTTCTACTGTAACAAGTATTGGAGATTATTGTTTCGAAAGATGTAAAAATTTAAGTAGAATAAATATAAATAAAAAAGAAGGAACAATAGAATTTGAACCATGGAATGCTCCGAAGGGAGAAAAAGCAGTATACTGGTTAAAATAGAAAAAAATAAAAAAAGGGATGAGACAAAAAAGCTCCGTCCCTTTTTGTCTCATCTTAAACTAATTTATAAAATACTTTTTTACCTTTCTTTAAAATTGCATAACCTTCTTTGAAGTCTTTGTCAGAAAGGATGTAATTTGTATCTGTTATTTTTTCATCATTTAAAGAAATTCCACCTTGATTGATTAGTGTTCTTGCTTGCCCTTTAGAAGGAGCAATATTACAAGTAATTATTGCATCTAAAATAGAAATATTTTTATTTTCAAGTTCTACAGTTGGCATATTATCTAAAGAACCTTGACCAGAAAATAGGGCATCTGATGCTTCTTTTGCTTTATCAGCCTCATCTTTACCATGAATTAGTTTTGTTATTTCATAAGCTGCAACTTTTTTTGCTTCATTTATTTTTTCTCCTTCTAAAGAAGAAAGTTCTTTTATTTTTTCAACAGGTAAAAATGTAAGCATTTTTAAAACTGTTTCAACACTATCATCTTCAATGTTTCTCCAATATTGATAAAATTCATAAGGTGTTGTTTTGTTAGCATCTAGCCATAAAGCACCTTTTTCAGTTTTACCCATTTTTTTACCTTCTTTTGTTGTAAGAAGTTTAAATGTTAAACCAAAAGAATCATTTTTTCCAATTTTTCTAATTAGGTCAACACCACCAATAATGTTAGACCATTGGTCATTTCCACCCATTTCTAATTTACAGCCATATTTTTGATATAAATACCAAAAATCATATGATTGCATAAGCATATATCCCATTTCAAAAAATGTAAGACCTGTGTCTAATCTTTGTTTGTAACATTCAGCTGCAAGCATTTTATTTACAGAAAATAAGCTACCAATTTCACGCATAAAGTCTACAAATTTTAAGTCTAATAACCAATCTGCATTATTTACAATTATTGCCGCATTTTCTCCTTCAAAACTAACAAATTTTTCTATTTGTTTTTTCAAACATTCAACATTATGATTGATTTCCTCACGAGAAAGCATTTTTCTCATATCATTTTTAAAAGAAGGGTCACCAATTGTTGCAGTACCACCACCAACTAAAATGATTGGTTTATGACCACATTTTTGCATATGACTTGCAACCATCAAAGAAACAAAATGACCTACATGTAAACTATCTGCTGTTGGATCAATTCCAATATAAAATGGAACAGATTCTTTTGCAAATAATTCTTTCATTTCTTGAGGATGTGTCATTTGCTCGATATATCCTCTTTCTTCTAGTATATTAAAAACATTTTCCATAATTTTCAGTCCTTTACTTTTTATCTATTAATGGAAGATAATTCCGCTAAAATCTTTGTTATCATTATCTAAATTTTCTTGAAAACTTTTAAATTCAGGATATTCTACAAAACGATTTAAGTTTTGAGTAGAAATACCAGTTTGTGTAGAAATTTGGTCTAATGAACTTTCAAATCCATTTTCTTGTATATAACTTTTGAAAGCTGAGAATTCAGCGCCATCCTTTGCTTTACATTTTGGACAAACATTTCCTTCTGATACATAAAAGCTACCACATCTACTACATCTATTTAGTTCCATACTAATACCTCCATTTTATCTTTTGACATTTTTCATTAAAATTTTCTATATTGTATCATAAAATAACAGAAATTTAAATACTTTCTAGGTTAATTCTTTGAATTTATTGTAAAATTCTAAATTATGTTTTTGAAGTCTAATAGGTCTTAAATTGTTATCTGTAAAACAGTGATTTGTTTCAGCTTGAAAAACAAGATTTCCTGTTTTCTTTTCAGTTGCAACATATTCCATAGTAAGTCTTACACCATTAAATTCTTTTGCATGCATTTTTATTATAATTGTATCATCAAAAGTCACATGATGCTTAAAGTCACATTTAACACCTAAAACAGGAATCATAATTCCGTTTTCTTCAAGCAAAGAATATGGCATACCCATTTTTTTTAGCATATAGCATCTTGCTTCTTCTAAAAAACGAATATAGTTTGAATGATGAACTATTCCCATTTTATCTGTTTCATAATAATTAATTCTTCTTTCATATACAAAATCCATAAAAATCAGTCCTTTCTAGAACAAAATTATATTAAATTAAAAAAAATATGTCAAATAAAATGCGAAATTTAGAATATGTGGTATAATTAAGAAAATTAAAATAGAAATGGAGAAAAAGATGAAAAAAATAAATGGAATAATAATGCAATATTTTGAATGGTATATGGAGTGTAATCAAAATTTATGGAATGAAGTAGCAAAAAATGCACCAGAACTTGCAGATATTGGGATAACAGCACTTTGGCTTCCGCCTGCATATAAAGGAATTGGTGGCAAAGACGAAGTTGGATACGGAGTATATGATGTATATGATTTAGGAGAATTTGACCAAAAAGGAACGATAAAGACAAAATATGGTTCAAAAGACGAATATTTAAATTGTATTAGAGCATTAAATCAAAATGGAATAGAAGCATATGCAGATATTGTTTTAAACCATAAAATGGGAGCAGATATGTTGCAAACAATACCAGCAAATAAAGTAGAATGGGGAAATCACAATATAGAACAGGCAAAACAAGAAATAGTAAGAGTTGCAACAAAATTTACTTTTCCAGGTAGAAAACATAAATATTCAGATTTTGAATGGAATTGGACACATTTTGATGGAATAGATTATGACGAAAAATCAAAAGAACATGCAATCTTTAAATTTAAAGATAAAGATTGGAGTGTTGCAGTAGACGAAGAATTTGGAAACTATGACTATTTAATGGGGGCAGATATAGATTTTGCAAACGAGGAAGTTGTAGAAGAATGTAATAAATGGGGAGAATGGTACTTAGAATTAACCGGAGTTGATGGATTTAGACTAGATGCAGTAAAACATATAAATGCTCTTTTTTATAGAGATTGGATAAGAAACTTAAGAAAGAAAACAGGAGAAGGACTTTTTACTGTCGGAGAATATTGGAGTGGAGATGTATCAAAATTACATAGATATATCACAGAAACAGAAGGAGAAATCTCACTTTTTGATGTACCTCTACACTATAATTTATATAATGCGTCAATAAATGAAAACTATGATTTAAGTAAAATATTTGAAAAAACATTAGTAAAAGAAAACTCAAGTATGGCAGTAACTTTTGTGGATAATCATGATACACAGCCAGGGCAAAGTTTAGAAAGTTTTGTGAAATCTTGGTTTAAGCCAGCTGCATATTGTTTGATATTACTTCGCGATACCGGATATCCATGTGTGTTTTATGGAGATTTTTATGGAATACTACATGATAATATAGAACCTGTAAAAGAATTAAAAACTTTGATAGAACTAAGAAAAGAAAAAGCATATGGAAAACAAAACGATTATTTCGATAATCCAAATTTTATAGGATGGACTCGTGAAGGAGATGAAGAACATCTAAAATCAGGTTTAGCAGTAGTAATTTCAAACAAAGGAGCAGGAGAAAAAAGAATGTATATGGGTAAAAAATATACAGGAGAAAAATTTATAGATAGTCTAGGAAATTGCCAAGATGAAATAATAATAGATAACGAAGGATTTGGAAACTTTAAAGTAAAAGAAAAATCAGTCTCAGTTTGGGTGGAAGCTTGAGAAAAAAGGGGACAGTTCTAAATCTCTCATTTTTGTCGTTTTTTGTCGTTTTGCTATATTTTTTATAATCGACATATTTTGACAAAAATGAGAGATTTAGAACTGTCCCCAATACTATCAATTTCTTCTTTTTCCAAAAATAGAAAGTATTCTTAAGAATATATTTATAAAGTCTAGATAAAGTTGCATTGCACAATAAATATGTATTTTTTCGCTGTTTAAGTTAGGAGCTTCAGCTAAAAGCTTCATTTTATTAATGTCATATATTGTAATTCCCATAAATAAAACAAGTATAAACCAATCTAAACCTATGTCTAATAATGAGTTTTTAAGAAATAGATTTATTATGCTTAAAACTATTCCTGCAATTAAAAAAACTGTGATATATGGTGACCATGAAGTTAGGTTAGCCTTTGTTTTATATCCGATTAATGCAAGCACTGCATAAATTACAGCAGATGCTATAAATAATGTGATAATTGATGATAATTCAAATACTGCAAATATAACAGATAAGGTTACACCATTTATCATTGCATAGACAAAGTACAGTATTCCGAACTACTGTAGGTGAAAGTTTTCTAAATAAAAAACTAAATAGTAATACTACAACTAATTCTATTATAAGAACTACTCCAAAATAATCGCCTAATATAATGTCAAGAAAAAGCCCAGAAGAATAAGTGTACCATGCAATTATTGCAGAACCTAGAAGACCTAAAAACATCCAAAAAAATGTCTTTCCAAATAGCTTATTTTGAACATTTACTTCATTATCCATAAATTTTATCTCCTCTCTTTGAAATTTATAAATATTATATAAGAAAAAAATTAATAAAACAATAGAATAAAAAGAAAAAAGGTGATATAATCAAACCAAAATTACTATAAAGTTTACAAGAAGTGTCCCCAAATGGACAAAAATGTCCAAAAGGACCTGTCCCAAATGGACATTGAAAGGAGAAAAAAATGTCAGATTTTGTTCATTTACATATACATAGCGAATTTAGCTTGTTAGATGGAGCAAATAGAATAAAAGATTTGCCAGTTCGTGCAAAAGAACTTGGAATGAAAGCAATAGCAATTACAGATCATGGTGTTATGTATGGTGTAATTGACTTTTATAAAGCATGTAAAAAAGAAGGAATAAAACCAATAATTGGTTGTGAGGTATATGTTGCACCTCGTTCTAGATTTGATAAAGAACCAGGTATAGATAACAAGTATAACCACTTGATTTTACTTGCTAAAAACAATGAAGGCTATAAAAACTTAAGTAAATTAGTTTCTTTAGGTTTTGTTGATGGCTACTATTATAAACCTCGTATAGATTTAGAAATATTAGAAAAATATCATGAAGGTTTAATCTGCCTTAGTGGCTGTTTAGCAGGTTCTGTTAATCAAGCACTTTTAAACGGAAACTATGATAAAGCAGAAGAAATTGCTTTATGGCATAAGAAAGTATTTAAAGAAGACTATTATATAGAAATTCAAAACAATGGAATAAAAGAACAAGTTTTAGCAAATCAAAGGCTAATAGAGCTTGCAAGAAAGTTAGATATTCCAATTGTTGCAACAAATGATGCTCACTACTTAAAAAAGGAGGATAGCTATAATCATGAAGTCTTACTTTGTATTCAAACAGGTAAGAGAATGAGTGATGAAGACAGAATGAGATTTGAAACAGATGAGCTATATGTAAAATCTCCTGAAGAAATGTCAGAATATTTTAAAGCTTTTCCAGAGGCAATAGAAAACACTGTAAAAATTGCAGATAAATGTAATGTTGAATTTGAATTTGGTCATACAATACTTCCTAATTATGATGTACCAGAAGAATATCCAACACATTTTGATTATTTCAAAAAAATATGTGATGATGGAATTAAAAAAAGATATGGAGAAAATCCTGGAAAAGAAATTTTAGATAGAGCAGAATATGAAATAAGTGTAATAAAAAAGATGGGATATGTTGATTATTTCCTAATTGTATGGGATTTTATTCATTATGCTAAAACTCATAATATACCAGTAGGGCCACGGTCGTGGTTCTGGTGCTGGTTCTATTATTGCTTATGCAATGGAAATTACAGATATAGACCCTATGAAATATGATTTGCTTTTTGAAAGATTTTTAAACCCTGAAAGAATAAGTATGCCAGACTTTGATGTCGATTTTTGTTATGAACATAGACAAGATGTAATAGATTATGTATCTAGAAAATACGGACATGACCATGTATCACAGATTATAACATTTGGAACAATGTCAGCTAGAATGGTAATTAGAGATGTTGCAAGAGTTTTAGATGTTCCATATTCAGAAGCAGATACTTTAGCAAAAATGATACCAAATGAATTACATATAACAATTAAAAAAGCATTAGAGCAAAATAAAGAATTAGAAAATTTATATGAAACAGATGAGACTGTAAAAAAAGTTTTAGATATAGCAATGGGATTAGAAGGAATGCCAAGACAGGCATCAACTCATGCATGTCGGAATAGTTATAACAAAAGAGCCAGTAGATACATATGTTCCTTTATATGTTCGTGACGGACAAATTTCGACACAATACATAATGACAACACTAGAGGAATTAGGTCTTCTAAAAATGGACTTTTTAGGACTAAGAACACTAACTGTAATACAAGATACAATTGATTTAGTAAAAGAAAATAGAGGGATAGATGTAGAGTTTGATAAAGATATGGCAGACCCAAAAGTATATAAATTATGGCAAGAAGGTAAATCTTGTGGAATATTCCAATTTGAGTCACAAGGTATGACAAACTTTATGAAAGAATTAAAGCCAGACTGTTTAGAAGATTTGATAGCAGGTGTTTCTCTATATCGTCCAGGACCAATGGACCAAATACCAAGATATATTAAAGGAAAAAGAAATCCTGGTCATAATGAATATACTCATCCAAGTCTAGAACCAATATTAAATGTTACTTATGGTTGTATGGTATATCAAGAACAAGTTATGCAAATTGTAAGAAACTTAGCTGGATATTCACTTCGGAAGAGCTGACTTAGTAAGAAGAGCAATGGGTAAGAAAAAACTTGATGTTATGGCAAAGGAAAGAGAAATATTTATCCATGGTCAAGTAGATGAAAATGGAAATGTAATTGTTCCAGGTTGTGTAAGAAATGGAATAGATGAGGTTTCTGCAAATAAAATATTTGATGAAATGGCAGAGTTTGCAAAATATGCATTTAATAAAAGTCATGCTGCTTGTTATGCAGTAGTAGCATATAGGACAGCATATTTAAAAGCATATTATCCTGCAGAATTTATGGCAGCAACACTAAATAGCTTTTTAGGAAATTTAGATAAAATTCCACAATATATTGATGAATGTAAAGCACTTGGAATTGAAATTTTAAAACCAGAAATAAATAAAAGTAGTACAAAATTTACTGTCGAAAAAGTGAAAACAAATGAAAATATGGCAGAAAAATTTGCAATTAGATTTGGACTTCGGAAGTATAAAAAATGTGGGAACAGTGCCAGTAGATAGTATTGTAAAAGAAAGAAAAGAACATGGAGATTATGAAAGTTTTACAGATTTTTGTGAAAGAATTGCAGATGAAGCGGTAAATAAAAAATGTATTGAAAGCTTAATAAAAGCAGGAGCTTTTGATGAATTTAAACAAACAAGAAGTACTTTACTAGCATCTTTTGAAGGCATAATAGATACAATACAATCAGGAAAGAAAAAAGGCTTTCAAGGGCAAGTTACAATGTTTGATTTGGGAAGCAAAGAAGAGCAAGAAAACTTAGATGAGATGAAATATAAATTTGAAGAACATGAAGAATTGCCAGATAGAGAATTGTTAGCTTTAGAAAAAGAAATGCTAGGTATATATATTTCAGGACATCCATTAGAAAAATTAAGAACACAAATTGAAAAACAAACAAATATAAATACAATAGAATTAAGACAACTAGTAGAGCAAATGTCAACTACAAATACAGGAGGAGGACTAGAAGGAGAATTAACACCTGTAAATATTAAATATCATGATGGGCAAAATGTTAAATATGCTGGAATTATAAATTCTGTTAAGAAAAAATACACTAAAAATAATAAAATTATGGCATTTGTTTCAATTGAAGATTTGTATGGAACAGCAGAAGTAATTGTTTTTGAAAATGCATATATTAAAGCTGGAAAGAGTTTAATAGAAGGAAATATTGTAATAGTAGACGGAAGACTAAGTATTAGAGAAGATGAAGATGCAACAATTATTGCAAATGATATAAAAGATTTAAAAGAACAAAAACAAAGAATTTTAACATTAGACATTACAAATAGCACAGAAGAAGAAAAAGATAAATTAAGAGGAGCAATAAGATATTTTAATGGAGATAAAAACAACATAAATGTGCAAGTAAAGATAGAAGATACCCTAAAACCTTCAGGACAAATATATTTAACAGATGAGATTTTAAAAATATTTGAAGATATCTTAGGAAAAGAAAAAGTAAAATTAGAAAGTAAATAAAAAATAAGAAGAAGAGGCGGATTTTATTTCCGCCTTTTTTTAAATCCATTCACCAAATTTTTTGATATAAATTTTCTTTGCAAATAAAGCAATAAAACAATAAAGTAAAGTTACTGCAAATATTAAGAATATATATTTAAAAGCAATTGGAACTAATCCTATCATTGCTCCTAAAGGAGTAAATGGAACAACTAGTCCTACTATAATTAATAGAATTGATGATATATATACAGCTTTATGGGCATTACTTTGTATAAATGGTATTTTTGCAGTTCTTATAATATGCATACCTACTAAGTTAGAAACTATGCTATAACTAAACCAAATTGTTTGGAATGTAGCTGCATCTCTAACGCTAAAGAAGAACCACAAAGATATAAATACTATAATATCAAACATAGAACTTACAGGTCCCATAAATAGCATAAAATGTTTTAAACTTTTTATATCTAATTTTTTTGGTCTTTGAAGAGATTCTTTGTCAACATGGTCAAAAGGAAGTGTCATTTGACCAAAATCATAAAGTAGACCTTCTACTAATAATTGTATAGGTGTTTCTGGTAAAAATGGTAAAAATGCACTTGCAATAATTACAGAAACAACTTCTCCAAAGTTAAAACTTGTAGATAATTTTATATATTTCATTAAATTTACAAATGTACGCCTTCCGTTCTGTTACACCATCTAATAAAACATTTAAATCTTTTTCAAGAAGTATGATATCTGCAGACTCTTTTGCAATATCAACAGCAGTATCAACAGAAACTCCAACATCTGAATTTGTAAGAGAAGGGCTATCATTTATTCCATCTCCCATATATCCTACAACATTTCCGGCTTCTTTTAAAAGTCTTACAATTCTTGCTTTTTGAATAGGAGAAAGTTTTGCAAATATATTAGTTTTCTTAAGTAATCTTAAAACAGCGGTATCTGATAATTTATCTAATTTGCTTCCAAGAACGATATTTTTAGAGTTTATCCCAACTTTTGAGCACACACATCTTGTAACTTCAGCATTGTCACCTGTTAAAACAATAACACGAATGCCTGCTTTATTTAATTTTTCAATAGATTCTTTTGCTGTTTCTTTAGGTGGGTCTAAAAATCCAATAAATCCTAGTAAAACCATGTTTTTCTCATCAGATACATCAAAATGTACAATTTCATTTATATCATTTTTTTGACAAACTGCTACAACTCTTAAGCCTTGTTCATTTAAATTTTTAGCAATCTTTTTAATATTTTCTTTTATTTCCTTTGTAATATGAGAAACTTTTCCTTTATAATCTACCATTGAACAAATACTTAATATTTCTTCAACAGCACCTTTTGTAATCATTTGTTTTTTTTCTCCATCAGAAACAATAACTGATAATCTTCTTCTAGAAAAATCAAATGGGATTTCGTCAATCTTTTTATATTTAGTTTTTAATTCTTCCAAATTATTTTCTAAAGCTCTTTTAATTACTGCTTCATCAATATTTCCCTTTAAACCTGTTTGGAAATATGCATTTAAAAAAGCATGTTTTAAAATTCTAATATCTTCATCACCGTTAATATCTAAGTATTTTTCAAGAACAATTTTATCTTCTGTTAAAGTACCAGTTTTATCAGTACATAAAATGTTCATAGCTCCAAAGTTCTGAATAGAATCTAATTTTTTAACAATAGTTTTTTTCTTAGACATTCTAACTGCACCTTTAGATAAACTATAAGATAATATTACTGGGAGTAGAAGAGGGGTTATTGTAATTGCTATTGCAACAGCAAAAGTAAATGCTGTTATAATATCATGTTTCCATGCATTTAATATAAAAACCAAAGGTATCATTGCAAGCATAAATCTAATTAGCAATTTACTGATATTTTCAATACCTTTTTGAAAAGCTGTTTTTGGCTTTCCATGTGATAAAGTGTTAGCAACTTTTCCAAAGTATGTTGAATCAGCAGTTTTAATAACAACACCTTTTGCACTTCCTGATATTACATTTGTTCCCATAAAACAAATAGTGTCTAAATCTGAAATATTATCTATTTCATTGATAGTAATTTCAGAATTAACTAGTTTTTTTACACTATCAGATTCTCCTGTTAATGAAGATTGCCCAACATATAAGTCTTTAGCCTCAATTATTCTTAAATCCGCTGGTATCATGCTACCTGCAGAAAGGCAAACAATATCTCCTAAGGTAACTTGATTTATTGGAATTTGTTTTTCTTTATTGTCACGAATAACAGTAGTAGTTGTTGCAACCATTTGCTTTAGTTCTTCAGCTGCTTTATTTGAACGATATTCTTCAAAAAAGTCTAATAGAGTACTTGCTGTAACTAGAATTGCAATAACTATAATATTTGCATAACTTGGAGTTTCTGGTAAATATATATCTGTATAAATCAAAATGCAAACTATTCCAAGTAAAATACAATTAAATGGAGAAAATAAACTTTCTAAAAAATAGTTATACCATCTTTTTGGTTTTGCTTGTTTAATTTCATTTAATCCTAAATTTTTAATTAATTCATCTGCTTTTTTAGAACTTAATCCTTTTTCATTTACATGATATTCTTTAATAAAATCGTCTTTTGGCAAAGTACATTGTTTGCCATACATTTTATTAACATCAACTTCTTCTTTTGCATTTGGCAAAATTACCATCTCCTTTAGAATTTTAATTAATATTTTCTTTTAAAATTATACCACTAATTTTTATAATTGAAACATAAATTAGAAAAAAAATAAAAATATATCTTGTTGTTAATAGAAAAAATTTGTGATATATTAATTTAAACAAAAATTATAATAAAAAGAAAGGAAGAAGATAGTGGAAAGAATAAGAGTTGCAGGAATTATACCTATGGATGATGGTTTTGCATTTATGCATAGAAAAAATGTTATAAAAAGAAAAGATTTTAAAGAATATTATACATTTCCAGGTGGAGGACTAGAAGAAGGAGAAACATTAGAAGAGGGAGTAGTAAGAGAAATTAAAGAAGAATTTGGAATTAATGTAAAAGTTATAAAAAAACTTTATGAAATGGAATCAGAAAAATTAAATCAAAAAGAATATTTCTTTCTTTGTAAATATATAGATGGAAGATTTGGAACAGGAGATGGCCCAGAATTTAATAATGACCCAAAATATATTGAAAGTGGTGATTATCTACCTGAAATTGTAAAAAGAGAAGATATAAAAAATCTATTACTTTTACCACCTGAAATAAAAGAAAAATTTGTAAAAGATTTGGAAAAAGGAAATATATAAAAAATATTGGCATAGTAAAAAACAAGAAATTTGTTACTAAATAATAACAGATTTCTTGTTTTGCTTTAAACAAATATATTATAAATAAAAGTTGTAAACATACAAATTATAATTCCACAAAGACTCGGAAGAATAAATCCAAGAAAAGTCCATTTCCATTTTCCAGTTTCTTTCTTTATAGTAAGAAGAGTAGTAGTACAAGGAAAATGTAAACAAGTAAAAATCATAGTATTAATTGCAGTCAAAATTGTCCAGCCATTTTGAATTAGGATTTGACCAATTGAATAAGTATCTTCAATATTAACCAAAGAATTTCCACCAAGGTAGCACATAAGAATTATTGGAAGAACTATTTCATTTGCAGGTATTCCAAAAATAAAAGCTGTTAAAATATAACCATCTAATCCCATAAGGCTAGCAAAAGGATTTAAAAAGTTAGCAATAATTGTAAGAAGACTTTCTCCATTAAATCCAATATTTGCAAAAAGCCAAATTACAAGACCAGCAGGTGCAGCAACCAAGATTGCTCTTCCTAGAACAAACAAAGTTCTATCAAAAATGGAACGAATAAGTATCTTTCCGATTTGTGGCTTCCTATATGGTGGTAGTTCTAAAATAAAAGAAGATGGCATTCCTTTTAAAATTGTTTTAGATAATATTTTTGATACTACAAAAGTGCAAAAAATACCAAGAAGTATTACTAAAATAACTGTAAAAGTAGAAATTAAAGAAGCTTTAAATCCGAGAGACTGCACCTGCAATAAATATAGTTGCAATAGAAATTAAAAAAGGAAAACGGCCATTGCAAGGAACAAAGCTATTTGTAAGTATTGCAATTAATTTTTCTCTAGGTGAGTCAATAATTCTACATCCAGTAACTCCAGCAGCATTGCAACCAAATCCCATACACATAGTAATGACAATGTTGTAGTTTTGAAATATGTTGATAAATGTGGTGTTACAAGTTTTATAAAAACAAAACTTAGTGTATATTTTAGAATTTAATTTATTACTTTGTGCAATTAATACAAATATTAAAAAAAGAGAATTAAATTATAAATGATTATGAAAAGTTATTGGATAAGTGGTTTGAATTTAGATAGGAGTATTATAGTACAAGTTTTAAATATGTAATTGATTTGATATTAATAAAGAAAAATAAGGCAAGTTTACTTCTTAAATCTTGTGATTTTATCAAACTACACTATAAAGTATAATTAATGAGATTTAAAATTCTAAAATTATTTAATAGATGTTAGTAAAATATTATTAAAATAGTATACTAAAAGAGGAGTCAGAAATTTGCTAAAAATAATTGAATTGAGAGAAACATTAGAAGATACATCATTAATAGATAACCTATATAAAGTGAATAAACTAACAAAAGAATTAATAAAACAAACAGAATTTATAACAGAATTGAACAAAACAGATTTTGACTATATTAATATAATAATGGAGAAAACTAAAAATAATTTAGAAAAAGTAAAAGAACTAATTAAAATTTAATGAATTATATAAAAATACAATTTCTCATAATTTTATAATATTTACAAATCTTAAAACTTGTAATAATATAAAAAACAAAAGGAGAATAATTTATGGGAAAGTTAATTTTAGTAAGTGGAGATATAATTAAAAATTCAAAGAATGTTGAGGCTATTGTAAATTCAGCCAATAGTTATATGGACTATGGTGGTGGTGTATGTGGTGCTATATATGATAAGGCAGGAGTAGAGCAAATGGAAAATTATTGTCATAATAAATGGCTTAAAGAAATGGAAGTAAATGAAATAAGAATAACGCCAGGATTTCATCTAGCAAAAGAAATTATACACATATATGCACCAAGATATTTTGAGGAGAAAGATCCTATTGGAAAATTAAAAGAAAGTTATATTAATTTATTTGATGTAATAAAAAAAGAAAATTATAAAAGCATAATAACGGCTTCATTAGGAACTGGATTTCATTTTTATCCCCACGAAGAAATAGCAGAAATGGTAATAACTTTATTAAAAGATTTTTGTAATAATAATGATATAGAAATAATATTAGATTTACCAGATGAAGAAACAAAGAAAATATATCAAAAGTATTTATAAATATAGAGTTACATTTTATTGTAAAAATATAAAAAATATTTACCAAAATGAGAGGAAATAAAAAAAATGAAAACAGGGTTTAACGATTTAGACAAAATAATAAAATCAAACAAGAAACAAGTAATATTAATAACAAGTACAGATGAAATTGAAAATATATTTGCATTAAATCTAGTAAAAAATATGGCAATAGATAAAAATATAAAAACAGCATTATTTACAAATATAGATTTAGAAAATGTAGAAGAAGAATTTAAAATATACACAAAAGATATACTCACTTCAATTTGTTCAACAATAGATATAAACAAAATTATAGATAGTAGATACCTAAAAACAATATTAACAAAAGAAGAATTAGAAGTAGCAAAAACAAAAGGAAAAGCAGAAGTATTGTTTGATGAAGATAAAGGACAAAAACTATATATAACAAAAGAAATATTAAATAATGAAGAAGAAAAAAGAGTAAAAGAAAGTTACAAGAAAATTAATAATGCACCACTTTATATTAATACAGTAGCAGGAATTAATATTAATGAATTTAAAGAAAAATGTAAAAAAATAAAAGCAGAAAAAGATATAGAATTAATTGTAATTAGTACAGAAATAATAAAAGATACAAAAGTAAATGTTTTTAGGGAATTAAAAGAATTAGCAAAAGAATTGGATGTTTTAATATTAGTTACAACACCTACAATAGAAAATAATAATATACCATTAAAACAAGAACTAAAAGAACTTGTAGAAATTATGAATATAGCTGATATATCAATATACTTAAAATTGGGAAATGAAGAAGAAAAAGGAATTGTACATTGCATAATAGATACCAAGAAAAATAGAAACATAGTAGATAAGGTATATCTTAAAGAATATTATAAATTTATGAATATGAAAAGAATATATTAATAGAAACATCTTTTCGTAAAATCCTTTACCCATTTTAAAATATCTGTTAAAATAAAAAATAACAGATATTGGCGAAGGAGGTGGAAAAGATGTGTTTAAAACAAAAAATAAATAAAATTCCGATAATAAAACGAATACAAATACTAAAAACGGAAATAAATAAAAAATATATTGAGCCATACTTACAAAAAAGCAAAGTAAGAAATAATAAAAAATTAAATAATGAAAAATTATTAGATGTTAAGAATTTGAGTAGAATAAACCCTACAAATCTCACTTAACATCTAATTTTTTATTTGAAAGGAAAAACAAAAATAATGATAGTATTAAAATTACAAAACAGTTATTATATGCAAGATTATATTGATTTTGTAAGAAAATATGTAGTTTTATAAAGTAAAGGAAGGATACAAGCACAATGGAAAAAATAATAATTATATTAGTAATGCCTAATAGAGAACCAACAATACAAGAAATAAAAAATTCAACAGATTCTTTATATGGATTAGTATATTATCCATACGAAGAAATACAGATAGATAAAAATGTATATTTGATATATTCTAAAGAAGCAAAGGAAAATAGTTTTCCGTTATGTAGAAAATATAAAGAAATAAATATATATAGCAATTTCGTAATAGTAGCAAGAAACCAAAACAAATATATGTCATTGAATGTAAATCAAATAAACAAATACATAAATATGTTTAAGCTAAAATAATGTATATTTTATAACTTCAAACATGAAATATTTAATAATGTAATAAGGAGACCAAATATGAATGTATGTAGTAAATGCAAAAATGAAATAACAGGAGATATATACATATCAAAACTAAACAAAACAAAAATATTATGCAAAAATTGTTATTATGCAGAAACATTTTGTATAACAATGTCAAAAATAATGCAAATAGACAAAAAATATAAAAATATAAATTTAAAAATATATAAAGAAAAATTAATATTAGAAATTTACCAAGATAATAAGCAAAAAGATTTAAATAAAAAACTAGAAATAGAAAAGCAACAAGATAAACTAAAAGTGGTATTATTACCTGATAAAATCACTAAAATTATAGATATAAAAGATTTTGAAGAATTAATTTATATAATAAATAACCAAAAACAAGTAGGAATACCAAATCAAAAAGAAGTTAAATTACTTAGACAAAAATATAAACCGGGAACAAGAATAGAATTAATAAAAATGTATGATTATATAAATCCAGTATCCTCAGGAACAATAGGAAGTGTAGATTTTATAGATGATATTGGTAATATACATATGAAATGGGAAAACGGTAGCAGATTAAGTTTGATAGCTGGATTAGATGAATTTAGAATATTGGAGGATTAGGAATATGAAATTTAAAATAATGTACGATTTAAAAACTAATATAAGTTCAGCAAAAAAAATTATAAGTAAGACAAATTATTATGTAGGATTAACAAAAATATGTCCAAGATGTAACAAAGCAATTATTGGATATTCGGCAATAAGTAGAGAAGATAATAAAACAGAAATATGTAGTAATTGTGGAACATTAGAATCTTTAGAGCAATTTATAAAATTTAATAAGGAGAAACAAAAAAATGGAAAAGAAAAAAATACAAAACATAATAAGAGAATTAAATGATATATCAACTAAATATACCAATAACGAAATAATAATAGCAATTTATATTTGGATTAGATATGGAACAACTACATTTAATAACTATATAGATGAAACAGAACTAAATAAAATTTTTGAAGAAATAAAGAATTATACAACGATATTTGATGAACAACTAAATTATAACATAGATAAAATTTTAAATGATGATTAATAAATCATTTATAGGAGATGATTACAATTGAACAAAATAAAGATATTAGTAATAGAACCAAAAAAAGAACCAGTTGTAAAATTTATAGCAGATGAAGAAAAAGATATATTAGAAATAATAGGACAAGAAATAGGATATATAGAATTAGAAGAAAATGTAGATTTAATATACAATGATAACGCTAAAATTGATAATTTAGATTTCAATAGAGTAATAAAAGATGATATTATATGTGGTACATTTGTTATAGCAGGAAATAAAAATGATGACTGGTGTTCATTAGAAGATAGTAAAATACAAAAATATAAAAAGATATTTGCATTAAAAAATGATACTGGAATAATAGAATTTTTTAGAGATGTAGTAAAAGAAAGCAGTAAGTTATTAGACCTAAATTTAAAAAATGTGGAAAGGTGGAGAAAAAATATAAAATGAATGATAAAGAAAAAAGAGAAAAAGATTTATTAGAAGAATTAGCAGTACTTTATAAAAATGACATTTCAAATAAAGACATAAAAATAGACAGTAAAAAAATAGAAGAAAAAAGAAAAGCAAATGTAAAAGATTATTTTAAAGGATTTTACAAAGAATTTGAAATATACAGAGAAGAAAAAACAAAAGAAATCCCTGTAATATTAAGATTATATGAAAATTTTATAGAAGAAATATATCAACCAAGTAAAAGATATAAACTAGCACTAAAAATAAGAAATGAAATAAATACAGATATAGAAAAGACATTTACGAAAGAACAAAAAGAAATAATGAAACAATTTAAAGAGTGTGAAAGTATATTAATAGATGATATGGTACAAGAAGCATTTGTATATGGTTATGCAATGTGTTGTCAACTAAAAGAAGAAGCTACAAAAAAATATTAAATAATTATTAGTTAAGGAGAATAAAACATGACAAAAAAACAAAAAGAAGCAATAGAATATTTTGAAGGAAAAATACTAGAAGAAGGAGATAATATAACAATTACAGTTGATTTTATAGAGAATCTAGAAATAATCTTAAATATGCTAAAAAGATAAGATAAAAAATAATAAAAAAATATCATTAATATAATTAAAAAAATCTTGTTATTAATAACAAAAAAATGTCTTTTATCAACTAAAAAATAAATAATAAAAAAATAATAATGGAAAAAGTGGACTTTTTTTAAAAACTTTAAAAATTTATAGTTAAAAATATTATAGTAATAAATAGTAAATTATATAAAAGTTTTTTTTATTTCTCCACTTTTTCCATTTGTAATATTTTTTGTAATTAAGATATGATATGTTTTTGATATTTATTTTACTAATATATTAGGTAATATGTAGATTTTTTTTGTTAGGTAAGTCATTAAAGTTTTTTAAACTTTCAACAATTAAATTTGTTGCTAAAGAATAAGCAAACTTAAATGTTTCTTTTGTTAGTACATCAGTTCTATCATTTTCAAGGTCACTAATTTTGTTTAATAATTCTTTTTGTTCTTTAGTTAAAGTAGGTAATAATAGATTTTCAAATTCTACTACTTTTTTTGATATTTCTAAATTTTCTGGTGTCATATCATATATATCATTAATATATGTATCATACAGTTTTAATATAGTTTTATCATCTTTCATATCTAATCATACCCTTTCATTTTTTTATTTTGTGATTTTTTAAATTATAACATAGGATATAAAAAAGGGTAACCGGTTAAAAAAATATATATAAAAAGAGTAAGCAATAATCTTACTCTTGTATATATGCTATATTACCTCATAATCGTATATTTAATCAGTTTTAGTAAATAATCAATGTAATTTTATTAAACAAATACAAAATCAGGGGTAAAACGAAGGTAGTTTGTTTTAACTACTGATTAGACAAGTAATCTAAATAGTTAGAAAATTGTTTTTTATTTTCAGCAGATAATGAATTGTATTTATCAATTATATTATTTATTTCAATGTCTTTGGTATTTAAGTCTTTAACAGTACTAGGGTTGTTGGTTCTTTCAAGTAGGTAATCAGTACTACAATTAAAATATTCAGCAAGTTTTATTAATGTTTCAATATTAGGTTTACTCTTACCAGTTTCGTAGTGTGATATTAATTCTTGCGAAACTTCTATATCAACAGATAACTTGGTTTGAGTTATATTTTTCTTTTCTCTTATTTGTCTTAAGTTATCCATTTTAAAATTTTTAAAATCCATATTGTTACCTCCAAAAACTATCATCATTATAACTGGTATAAGTCTATGTACTAGAACATAGAATAATACTTTTTGAAAATATTATTAGCAAGACTTGTAAAAAATATTGATTAGTGTTATATTGAAGAGGAATAATTAATTATTTTGTCGAAAGACAGAAAACGAAAGGGGTGAAAATATGGGAGATTTTTATAGTCCAGTAACAGGTTTTCATTATGGTAGTAAAGAGCAAAAAGAAGCAATGGAAAAGAAGTATATGGCAGACCTTGAAAATAAAAAACTAAAGGAATTACAAAAAGCTAATCAAATACAACAACAAAACGCGTTTTTAAAACAACAAGAACAGCAAGAACAACAAAGACAAGCAAGAGAAAATGCTAGGATAATGGCTGAAGCAACTAGACAAGCTGAAAAAGACAGATATAATAATGAACTAGAAATGGAAAAGATACGACAAGAACATGATAAGAAAATGCGATTTTATAGACTATGTGATGATTTTGGAATAGATTATGAGGACATATACCAATTCGAACTTTGGCTAAAATTACTAAGTAAAAAAACTATACAAGAATATCAAAATACACTAGAAGAAGTTAAAGAACTAGTAGAAACAGATGAAGTAAAAAATATATATACTAAAGCTGATGAAACAGAGAATAAATTGCAAAATATAGAAAATGAACTAGAACAGTTAAAAAATATTTCAATACCAGGAGTAAAAAATAATGGTGTAGAAGTTTCAGAAACAAAAGAAAAAATAGAGGAGTTAATAGATGAAAATAACAAATTAATTCCTAGTGTAAGAAATTATTTAATAGGGATTACTATAATTACACTAATAATATTTGGTTTTACAATTGATACATTTGGGGTAGCTGTTTTAATTATTGGGGGAATATTGGATTTAATATTTTTGGATAGATTACTTAGACTTAAGAATGGTTCAAAATTAGCAAAAGAAGCAGTTAATGATGCAAAAGATAAAGAAAAAAGACTATTAGAAGAAAAGAAAAAATACGAAAAACAATTAGCTAGAGAAGAAGAAGAAATTGACAAATTAACAAAATTTAATTTTCAACAACTAGAAAACGATAAAAAATATGAAAATTTATTAGAAAGATATGAAAAAGCTATGTCTTTTGCACAAGAAGGATATACACCAAATCAAGAAGAGTTTTATACATTTAGGGTAAATCATTATAATAGAGATTTTGAAGTTTTGCTAAAAAAATTGGAATTGAAGTTAAAAAATATAAATAAAGATGAAATTGTAAATTATGGAACAAAAGAAGATTACATAGACTTTATAGAAAACGCTATATCAAAACTAGAAAATGATTTGCAAGAGTATCAAGAGAGTTAATAAAATAATAAAAAGATAAAAGAAAAGAGGTAGAAAAAATGTTAAAAACAAAAGTAAAATTTATGATAATAGCTTTAGGATTTTTTGTTGCATTATGCTTATTTAATACAAATACAGTAAATGCGGCAACAGAAGATTTACAAAATATATTAGATTTAATACCAAATGAAATAAAATTAGATATAACAGAATTAGAAGGTACAAAAATGATAGATGAAATAAGTACAACAAAAGGAGCTGATTTAATTGATAAACAAATAAAGGAATTACTAAAAGAAAACAATATTTCATTAGATGGAGTAAATATTGTAACACAATACACTCCTATTTATGGAACAGATGAAGACTATTTAAATATGCATAATGCTAATATTGTAATACAAAAAAATGGAGAAATGTTAACAAAAAAAATATCAGTAGTTTATAAAAATTCTAATCAATATAATAATATTGATGAACAATATGTTAAGAATTTAAAAATAAATCATCCGGACTATATTGAAGTGGATTTAGACAAAATAGATGCTATTTATGATAATTTTTGTATAGAAATGTCAAATCTTATAAATAATTATTATACAAATATAGTAAATGATAATTCAGTAGAATTAAATATTGGATATAGTGCAGGATGGACTGAATATGGAATTTTTGTAGGAATAGGAGAAGGTAATACCGGTTTAGGTATATTTAAGAATGAAATTTTATATAACGTAGTAGATATACCTAGAAATTTAACAAATATATTAGTTCCGGTAATAGATGTTCCTAATACAATAAATGAAGAAGATTTAAAAGAATATGTGTTAAGTATAATAAACAACTATATAAATAAAAGTGGTTATCAAGAGCCAGTGGAATCTACACAATGTACATTAAAAAAAGGAGCAACTGTAAAAGGGGTGGATATTCCTAACGGTTATACAATTACTTTTAATGGAACAGACAGTTATGATTTAATAATAAGACAAGAAGAAAGTACATTACAAATAAAAGATGAAGCAACAAACATAAAAATAGATACAACAACAGCAGTATTACCAGTAAATACAAAACTAGTAGCAGATGAAATTAAAGAAGGAGAAACATTTAATTTAGCAACAAAAGTATTGAAAGATTTAGTTGATAAAATCAATGTATATGACATTACATTACAAAGTAATGGAGTAAAAGTACAACCAAATGGAAAGGTAAAAGTAAGCATACCGATACCAGAAGGAATGGACACAAATAATTTAGTAGTATATAGAATAGACGAAGCAGGAAACAAAACAGAATATATAGTAACAGTAGAAACAATAGATAATATACAATATGCAACATTTGAAACTGACCATTTTAGCATTTATGTTTTAGGAGAAAAAATTAATACACCAACTGCAGTAGCAGAAGGAGAAAAAGATGATACACCAAAAACAGGAACAAATAATGTAGTATTAAATAATTTAGGTTTAATAGTGGGATTAGGAACGGTAGCAATAATAACTAAAGGATTTATAAAATAATTTTAGAAAAGAGGCTGATATGAAGAAGAAAGCAAAACATCAAGTAAAAACTAAAAATAAAAAATGTATATGTACATTAATTTTTGCAATTATAATTATAAGTATAATAGCCTTTGTATATTACAAATATTACACAAACAAACAAAATAATAGCATTTTAGATAATATAAAAGTCGATGAAACACAAATAACAGATACAGTAACTAAAAAAATGCTACAATTACAAAAACTAAAGAAAGAAAATAATGATATAGTTGCTTGGATAGAAATACCAAATACTAAAATAAACTATCCTGTATTACAAACAACAGATAATGAATATTATATGACACATACATATAAAAAAGAGTATTCAGCAGATGGTTCTATATTCTTAGATAAAGATTATAACTGGGATTTACCTAGTAGCAATTTGTTAATATATGGACATAATAATAAAAATGGTAATATGTTTCAAGACTTATTAAAATATGAAGATGAAAATTATTACAAAGAACATCCAACTATTGAATTTACAACGGTAAATGAAGATAGTAAGTATGAAATAATTGCAGTATTTAAATCGAGAGTCTATTACAAAAGTGAACAAAATGTATTTAGATATTACTTTTTTATAAATGCAGAAAATGAAGCGGAATATAATTACTATGTAGAGGAAAGTAAAAAAGCAAGTTTGTATGATACAGGAAAAACGGCAAAATATGGAGAGCAATTACTAACTTTAAGCACTTGTGAATATTCGCAAGAAGATGGAAGATTTGTAATTGTAGCAAAGAAAGTAATTAACAATAAATAAAATATAGGAGTAAATAAAAAATGGGGAAAATAGAAAAAATAGAAAAATTACAAAAACTAAAGGAAAGTGGAGCAATAACAGAACAAGAATTTAATGCTGAAAAAGAAAAGTTAATTAATAATAAAAGAACAAATAATAAAAAAATTAAAGTAATAATAGCAATTATGGTACTGGTTATATTGATAGCTGGAGGAATATTTGCAACATATTATTTTAATAATAGTACAGAAACAAGTACAAATGAAAATAATGCAACAGAAACAACAGAAGAAGGATTTGAACAAACGAGTGCTAATGTATATGCTAATGGTACAGATAATGTAAGTTTTGCTAATATGAATAGTGATGATGAAAACTATAATGGCACACAACAAGAAATATTAAAATATTTTGATAATAATTATTTTGCATATTATTCATCATTAGCACAAAAATACCCACAAATTTTTAAAGAAGCAAAAGTTCAATTTAATTGTACAGTGGTAAAAGTATTAAATTCAACAGATGATGAGTTTTCAGTAGTTGTTACAGATTACTTTATGGACCAAGGAGCAGCGATTTCAGAAAATTTAGATGAATTAAATGAGAATTCATTACTTATATTAAAGGGAAAACAATTAAGTAAAAGATTAGTAAAAGGAGATTGGATAACTGTTTATGGTAGATACAATGATGTGGTTACAAATGAAATAGACGGAAAAAGCTATACAATACCACAAGTAACAGCTATTAATGTTTTGCCAGAAGGTAGTCAAAGATTTGAATTTAATACAATAAAAACAGTTGCAGAATATATTTTTGGAAAGGATATAAAAATAAACGAGCCAGTTTATGGACAGGATTACAGAGATGGAGAAACAATTAACGGTGTGGAACATTATTATAATGGCGAAGATGCAAGTTTTTATAAGGTTACACTAGATAATCAATCAAATGCAAATTTTAAAGTATTCAATATGTATAAAGATAATGGTGTAATAACATATAACAGAGTACATAATGGTTTATCAAATAATATACAAAAAAATCTTTGGGTATCAGCAGATTTTCAACATTATATAGTATCAACATATGATGAAGATTTAAAATATGTATATATAGATTATTTTGATAAAAATTTAAATAAAGTATGGTCAAGAGAATTTCAATATACTTCTACTAAGGCTTTTGCAAGTCCTATGGATTATACAGACGAACAAATGGCAGTAGTAATCGATAATGATTTATATTTAATAGATTTAGAAACTGGTGAAAATATAATTGAACCTGTAATAGTAGGAGAAAAAGTAAAAGTAAATATGATGGAAGATGGAATTATATTAATTGGAGATAATACGAAGGATACTATTATGAAAGTTGATTATACAGGAAAAGTGTTGTTTAGAACTGATACAAGTAATTTAACAACGATAGAAGGTGCTTCAACTCAAATAGTTAATGGAAAAATGGTAGTATATTTAACTGGTACTTGGACAGACCCAAGTGATGGTAGTTCATATCCAGATGCAGAATTTTTAGTTATAAATAATGATGGTACATTAGAAGTTGAAACAGAAGGATTTTAAATAAAAAAGTTCACTAAACAAAAAAATTAGTGGACTTTTAAAATATTTCTTGGAAAAATAACTATATTATCATATAATAAATGCAATATATATATATGAAAGGATTTTTAAAGATATGGAAGATTTAGATATAGAAAAAATTATAATAGACAATTTTCATAAAATGATACAAAAGGAAAACTACCCAAAAGGAACAGTACAAAAACATATAAAAGAAATTCAAGAAGGATTAAGTATTATTAAAAAAAATGAAGACTTAGAAATATTAAAAACATTATATATAATAGAAGAAAAGTTATATAAGGAATTAAACAAAACTAATCAAACCATATTGATAAAAGACAATAATGGCATATTTACTAATGTAACTACAGCAATAATATTTGCACTAGGATATGGAAAAGGTGGTTTTAGGGTACAATTGCAAAGCAAAAACGAAAAAGACAAACATATTATTTTAGAAGTGCCAACAGAACTTAAAGATAAAGTTATAGATATATTAAATGCAAATTATAAAGACTGGGAAAACAAATTCAAGGTAGAAATTGCATAATATCGGCTTTAAAAATAAGAAGTATGGTTGTATAATTAATTTTGATACAATATACTAATTTTTGTTTTTTGTCTGGCATTGTAGCCTTTACCCCCTAAAATATAAAAATAAGGCTATTAAGGTATAGTATCAATAAAAGCTCTTTTCCTAATATATAAAAGTAAAATATTATTAGAATACTTTAGGAAAGGGGTTTTTATAATGGTTAATAGTAAAGATAAATTGACAGAGACAACAATGTTAGCATTACAAGGAAAATTGAGAGAAGAAAAGTTGATAAATATATTAAACAATAAAGATAAAAAGAATTTATTGTTAGAAATTTTGAATACTAAAAATAAACAACAAATTGCAGATTTACTTTTAAATAACTTAGATGATGAAAGCATGGCAAAAATAATAAGTTTAATTATATAATTATATACATATTCAAATAAAAAACGTTTTAAAAGTAACCTAGTATGTTAAAAATATAAGAAATTCTACAAAACGATAATTGAAAAAGCAATTTTAAAGAGTAGATACCTAATGTCTACTCTTTTTAATTTTATAAGCTAAAATTATAATAAGATTTATCGATTTCATCTTGGCTAATACCAATATAACGAAGTGTGATACTTGGCGAACTATGATTAAAAATAGTTTGCAATAAAGCCACATCGTGATATTGTTTGTAATGCCAGTAACCAAAAGTTTTTCTCATTGTGTGAGTTCCTACTTCTTCAAGTCCAAGCTTATTAGCAGTAGCTTTTAATATTCTGTAAGCTTGAGTAGTTGTAATTGGTTGATTAGTTCCAATTTGGCTTCTAAATAAGTATTCTCCTTGTACCATATTTTTTGTATAATTTTCAAGTTCATTATATAAGCCATTACAAATAGGGAACTTTTTTATTTTACCAGTTTTTTTTTCTGTTATACTAATATGACTTTTCATATTACTGTAGTTATCCCTAATATCATCATAATTTAATTTTATTATATCACTTACTCTTAATCCTGTGTTGATTCCAGTGTAGAAAAGTAAATAATTTCGAGTCCCTGTCCTCTTCAACTCTTCTTTCATCTGCTCCAATTTTTCTTTGCTTCTAATTGGCTGTACAAAGTTCATTTTCCTACCTCCATTTCCTATTATGACTGTATATTGTAATACATTTTTTGTAACAGGTCGAGGCTTTTTCATACCTTTTTTTATTTAATAAATATCAAGAAAGACATAAATGCACTCATACTGTAAGGAATAACAAGATTTTAAAAAGGTATGAAAATAAGTATTGTATTACATTTTTATAAATGTAGTGAAAGGTCAGAGCTTAATATTTAGGCTTCTTTATTTTAAATACTGAAGGAGATAGATTAAGGTTATTTTCGACTTCATTTAAAAATTCTGCATAAATTTTTAAGTAATATTCTCTCTTATTGCCAGTATTCCCTTTTATATATCTTTTTAGTTCACTAACAATTTTTTTTAGTTTAATATAATTATTATTAATTATTTCTTTTTCTTTTGTATTAATACTTTTTTTATGAATATTATCATAAAAACGAGTTCTAATTTTGTTCAACTTTTTTTCTAATTCATCAAACTGTTTTTCCCAACTTTCTTGTTTTTCTGTATTACGGTCAATGGTCTTTCTTATACTTCTGCATGTTTTAGTTTGATTATCAGGGCAAGAATTTTCACAATAACGAGTTTGTCCTCTAGAAGAAACAAAATATTTATGACAATTAGGATACTTACATTGTTTTATATATATTTTATTTAAAATTAGTTGATAATATGAAACCCTTAAAAGTTCAATAATATCCTGCACTATATAAGTATATTGTATTTCTAAAAATTTTTTCTTATTATAATTATATCTAATAAAAGTCGTAGGAAAAATAAGAAATTTATGCTCTCTCTCTTTTATGTCATATTTTGCATATTCAATAGAGTCAATTATGTGTTTTAAAATATCATTTATTTCTTTTACATATATGCTAGTAAAATCATTATTCGATATATTTTTATTTATTTTTGATATACACTTTTTAAAAGCAAATCTTGTAATTCTAAAATATTCACTGATATTTGTAATTTTATTATATACTGAAATGACACTTTTAGAAAAATCATTTGAAATTATATAATTATTAACATTTGAATTAAATTCTTTTTTAAAATTTTTTAAATCTTCTAACGAGTTCAAAAGAGCACAAAAACAAGTTCCTAATGGTTTAGAATTTTCAGTATCCATACCAAGAGTTGTTTCAGGCGTAAACCAAGAATTAACAACTTTTTCTCTATTTCCAGTACATATAAAACAAAATTTATTTTTATCAGACATTTGACAATCCTCCTATCATATTTTCTGTGAAAAAAACTTTTATATATTTTTTTTGTAGAACAGATATAAGCTAAGAATTATAATATAACTATACTACAAAACCATGATAATGTAAATTGTTTTTGAAGTAGAATAATGAAAAAGAAAGGAAATGTTAAAATGAGTGAAAAGATATTAAAACAAAATTACAAATTACTAAAATTAATTGCCAAAGATATTTTAGTAGATGATGAACCTAAATTTATGTTGAAACAAGAAACAGAGTGGATAGGAAAAAGTTATTGTATATATGGTGCATCCGTTAAAAAAATAGATAATAATCATATACAATTATGTACATTCTATAATATGAAAAATTTTTCCATAGCTCCAGAAGGAAAATTTACTAGAGATCCAGAAATGACAATATTATTTAATAATGAATTGAAAATTGCAAGAATTTCAAAATATTATATAGACAACCCTAATGTAGCTTTTTTACTTAATGGTACTAATGTATATGAAAAAAATTTTAATTGTACAGAAAAATCAAAAGAAACAAAAGATGAAGTAGATTTAAACCTATATTTATATGAATGGTTGGAAGATTATGTAGAAACGATAAAAATTGAAAACAGCTTTTTTAGTGTAATTCCTATAAATAATAAAAAATAATGTTAATTTAGTTAAAAAGGAAAAATTAAAATGAAACAAGAAATGTTAAAGGTATATGAAATGTATAATATAATTTATAAAAAAAGGAAAGAAAATCCCTTATATAGAAATTTAAAAAATGAAAATCTTAATATAGAGGAAATTGCCATTGCTATTAGTTCATTAATAACTAAAATGCTAATTTCTTATAGTATGATAGATAATGTTAATGAAAGAAAAAAATTTGTTGAAATATCTAAAATTAAAAATCTTAACGAAGCAATTATAGAATATGCTGTTTTTAATAAAGAAGAAAAGCTATTAAATTGTTCAAAAGAGATAAGAGAATTTTTAAAAAAGAATTTTGAAAATAAAAAGACAAATACAAACAAAATAACTGCTAGACACTTAAAATAAAAAACTAAATATATTGGATATGGAGGTAAAAAGCTATGCAGATAGAAGTATTAATTTGCAACACAAACAGAAAAAAAGTAGGCAAATGGATAACATTACCTACTTCGGAACACATAATAGATGAGACAATAGAAGAAATATGTCCTAATGTAAATGATAGGTGTACAATTAAAGAATATGAATCAGAGCTAGACATAGATGTAAAAACAGATGATGTATATAACTTAAACACAATTTTATCAAAAATAAATTCATACACTACTGATAAAAAAATTAAATATTTAATAGACACTTATTCAAAAGATATTGAGGAAATATTGGAAAAAGTCTAATATAGCTTTATTTTTATAATCACTTTATACGAAGATGTATAGAGTGATTTTTTGTAGAGTGTTTGGCAGACTAATAGCTAGGCAGCGAAAGACTGCTAAAGTGCCTGATGATGGTGGACCATTAGCTGAACAGCATTGTATTAATCAATATTCTTTTTATTTTCTTCCAATTCTTTTTCTAATTCTTTAATGTGTCTTTTTTGAGCAGGTTCTTTATAAAAGCTATTTAAATACTCAAAAATATAGCCATCTTTTTTAGCTTTAGCTTTTTCTTTTAAAAATTTCTCATATTCATCATCTTTTCCGGCATCTTTTTTTGCACTCATTCTTTTAGTAATATCCATTTCCATTTTTCGTATTATAGTTAAATTTTTATATTTATCCTTATTTTTCTTTATTTTTTCTTTGTGAGTTAATCCATTTTCGACGGGTCTATTACATTCTACAATATCACTTTTACGAGCAACAAAAAAATTATTACAAGTTTTACATCTTCTTATAACAAAATGTGGTTCACGAATAAATAATATACTAAGGAAAGCGTATAAAAGTTCTTCTTCACTATATACTTCCGCTACATAGTTGTAAATTGTTTCTTCATATATTTCTTCATTTTTAATAATTTCGTGTGTTTCAATGCTATGAATATAGTCCTTATTTATATTGGTTTTAAATTCAACAAAACCACTTGTAAATATATTTATATTTTCTTGTGCATAAATCTTCCACAAATCTGCATTAATATAATCTTTATTCTTAATTTTGTTTATTTTAGTATTTTGGGATACTTCTAGTATATCTTCTAAAATTTTAAGTGTCTTTATTTGTAAACTATCAAACAAATCATATTCATAGTTAAGAAAAAATTTTTCTGTTCCACCTACTTCTTTCTTATTTTGAAATTTTAGATTTGGTAATATATAATCGTAAATTCCTAATTTTAATAATAAAATTAATATATCATTGTCAAAATTTGAAATTTTATTTAATAATTTATCTTTTTTGTTTATAGAATCTCTAAATAATTTTAACATATCAAAATTTCTTTCATATAAATTTAAATATCTTAATTGTAATAACAAATTTCTATTTTCTTCATTATATAAGTAATTCTTAATGTGATATAGTAATTCTTCTATTTGTAAGCTATTTAAACTTTCCTTTAACTTAGAAATCATTTTTTCTTTTAAATTATCAAATGATAATTCTAAAATAGGACTTGTAATTTTTCTATTATTATGTGCATATTTTCCATCTATTTTTGTAAATTCTCTTTTATATTTTAAACCAGATACTGTAAAAGAAAGTATCATATAAAACCCTCCATTTTGTTTTTTGTTTAATAAACTTAAAAATGTGTGATGCTATATATAAAAAAAAGCCTTATACTGTTTTCACAACATTGAAAGTAAATTATCAACATTATTATATCAGTTTCTTGTTAAAAATGGAATACTTTCAAAATAAGAGAAAATGTAAAAATAAATCAAATTACAATTTTAAAGGAGGAATTTAAAATGAAACCAGTAATAATAGTATCTAAAACTGGAAAGTTACGTTTAAGGAAAGCTACAAAAGAACAAATACAAATAATAAAGTCAAAATTAGGTATTAAAAACGAATTTATCTTTCCAAGATATTTGAGTAAAGAAGCACAGGAAGAAATAGTTACAAAATGGAAAAATTACATCTACGAAAACACAAACTTTAATTTTGCTTCATTTCATACTGAAATCCAAGAGGTAAAACCAAATAGTTTTTTATTTGGAACAATTTTATTTCGTAGAGAAAATGAAATAATGAAAAAATTGAAATTTTACAAGCAACAGAAATTAAAGTTATCAAAAATAAAAAAACAGTATGAAAATATATTAACTTCAATAAGCAATTTAATAATAGAAAAAGCAGTTATTAACAGTTATCCAGATGAACTTTTGTTAAATTGTTTAAAATTAGTAGATGATTTGATAGTAATTTTAAACGATGAAACAGAGCCAATACTTAAAGAATATGACAGCAGGATAGATAGCTGTAAATTAGAAATTAGTAGAATAGAAAATTTTAAAGCAGAAGGAAAATATCAAATGCTAGTTTCTAATTCAGAATATTTAAAGGCTAGAACAATATTTGAGGAGGTGAACAAAATATGAAATCAGTTAAAGAATATTTAACTAATGATGAAAAACTCCAATGGGAGCAACAGACTTTAAGACAAGCACTAAATATTTTATGCGATGATAACAATGATTATGACCAAATAATAATATTTGGTGCAGAATACCTATCACCAGAAATAAAAAAGGTGCTAGGAATAAAAAATGAAGATTAAAAGAAACTTAAAATCTTCATAAAAGATAGAATGCTTGTAATCCCTATCTATGGTCATCAATTAATATTATATTAACATAGAAATAGCAGAAAATCAAGCCTTCTATCAAAATTCAAATTTATTATTAAAGGAGGAGATGTAAATGTATCAATACGAAGATATTATTTTGCCATATATTCTTGGCGAGTACAAAATAAGTGAAAAAGGAGAATTAGTGGGACATTGTCCTTTTCACAATGATAGTCACCCTAGTTTTTGTATAAATTTAGAAACAGGACTATATACTTGCCATGCTTGTGGAGAAAGTGGAAATATAGTTACATTTATTTCTAAAAAGGAAAATATATCTACTCAAGAAGCGTATAAACTAGTTCACGAAGGAGATTTTGATGGTAGCACATATAAACTAGAGGATTTTGCTAGAGAAAAACATTTAAATATTAATAATTTAAAATTATTAGGTTTGTCAAATGGATATAATCGTATTCAAATTCCATATTATGATGAACAGGGTAATGTAATCGCAACTAGATTTAGATTTAATCCAAACGAAGAAGGTAATAGATTTGCTTGGAAAAAAGGTTCTAAGATTAATTTATATGGTCTTAATGGGCTTAAGGAAATTGCTTCAGATGATTATATAGTGGTAGTAGAAGGAGAAAGTGATGCACTTACTCTTTGGAATTATGGAGTACCTTGTGTTGGTGTTCCTGGTGCTAATAATTTCAAAAAATCTTTTGCTAAACCACTAGAAAGATTTGAAAAAATTTATATACATAATGAGGAAGATTTGGGAGGACAACGTTTTGTTGAAAATGCTTGTAAGGTTCTTCCTTTTGAAAAATTATATACAGTTTCATCAAAACAAATAAATCCACAATGTAAAGACCCATCTGACTTACATATTGCAGGTATATTTGATAAGGACAAGTTCTTTGCGACAGCTAAGAAAATTGATAAAACGTTTTATGATGAAGCTAATTCAGTAAAAGATACTACACCAGTAAAACATAAAGATGAAGAAGAATTAGAAGAACACGTACAAATTGCTGAAGAAATTATGGCATCAATGAATATTAGATATTATGGTGGGAATTTTTATGTATATGAAAATGGTGTTTATAGACTAGATGAATTAGCAATAGAAAGAAAGATATTAGAAATTAACAGGAATGCTAAAAAAGCATTAAGAAATGAAGTTTTTGGCTATATTAGAATTAATAAACACGTAAAAGAACTTGAAGCTAATGAACAATTTATTAATTTTAAAAACGGAATGTACGATTTAAAAAATAAAAGACTTGTACCACACTCGCCTAAGTATTTTACAACTTGCCAGATTAATGCATATTATTTTGAACCTCAGGAACTAAAGTTTCATAAAGGCATAGA
>CALXCM010000011.1 GCA_944386785.1 uncultured Clostridia bacterium
AAAGAAGATGTAAGCTATCAGCCACTAATTAGAATAATTGAAAGTATGCAAGCAGCAGTTGAAAAAATACCAATTACAGATGCTTTTGACGAATTAGATTCAGAAAGAGACTACTATAGAGAAAAAAGAAAAGAATCAAACGAAAGACTAATTAGCAGAAAAGGTTTGATTGGAAAAGTAATAGGATTTGCACCTATGGTATGTATGTTTGTAGGATACTTAATTATACCATTAGTATTTGTTGGATTAACAAGTATGGCTTCATCAATGAGCTCATTAACATCTCAATAAATTTTAGCAAAATAAGGAGGACAAAAGATGGAAAATGCATCAAAAGCACTTATAATAGCTGGAAGTGTATTAATTGCACTTATAATAATTGGAGCCTTAATATTAATGTTTAGTAACTTAACAGCATATCAAAGAAATAATACACAAACCACAAGAGAAGCACAAATAACAGAATTTAATAGAGAATATGAAACATATGATAGAGACAATGTAAGAGGAAGTGAGCTATATTCTCTATTAAATAAAGTAATAGATTATAACAGAAGACAATCAACAGAAGGAACAGGATGGGCAGACCAAGGAAAAGACATAAATTATGAAGCAATGGAAATAAAATTTTCATTAGATAATGTTTCAAATAACCTAATTGCAGATAATAGCAAAGGAAAATTGTTAATTAAAAATAATAGTTATACAGTAAATAAAAGTAATAATTCCTTTGAAAACTCTATAAAAAATGAAATAGATAGATTAGAAAATACATATGGACAAGATTCATTAACAAATTTAACAACAAACTTAACAGCAATATTTATAAGTGATAGATCACAACAAAGCGAAAAAGAAAAAGCTGTAAGAGACTTTAATGTGGCATCAAAAAAATTAGATATATCTAGTTTTGATGAAATAGATGAAGACAGTAACATAAGAGAAGATGTATATAAATATTATGAATATATACAATTTAAAAGAGCATACTTTAATTGTACAAATGTAAAATATAACAGCAAAACAGGTAGAATTATATCAATGGAATTTGAAGCAACAGGTAAATTAAATTAATTAGGAGTAAAAATATGGAGAATGCATCAAAAGCATTAATTATGGCAGCAGGTGTTTTAATAGGAATTTTAATATTATCACTAGCTGCATATTTAATTGCAAGTTTTGGTTCAACTTCTGCAGAAATTCATAGACAAAAGCAAGCAGATCAAACCAACGAATTTAATACTCAATTTACAAAATATCAAGGTAGTGATGATGTAACTATACATACAATAGTTAGCCTAGCAAATATTGCTACACAAAACAATGTTGATTACGAATTACCTAGAGAAACAGGAATAATAAATGATAATAATTATTCAAAATTTTATGTACAAATAGTATTTGATAATAAACCAATAGAAGGAGGATATAATTCTCCATCAACTATAGATTATAATACACTTATAAAAAATGATACTCAGGGAATTACATCATCAAATCAATCTTTAAAAAAATATGATTGTAAGGTATTTGTAAGTAACAGCACAAAAAGAGTGTACAAAGTTGTATTTAACGAAAAGTAGAGGTAAAAATGAAAAAATTAGCTATAATATTTTTTATAGGGGTTGTTTTAATAGTAGGAATTTCATATATGTATTTAAACTATAAATCAAGCTATTATGAAGCAAAAAAAGAAAATAATCAATTTGAAAGTTACTTAAATCAAGAGTTTTATGGAGCAGAAGTAGTAACTTTAATAAATAAAGCATATGACAATAACTTAACATCTAAAGTAGAAAAAGATAATAAAGGAAATTTTATAGAAAATGAAGAAAATTCTATTAAAATAGATTTAAAAATGACAGATGTAGATGAAATATTTAATATGGAAAAGCTTTATTTAGGTGGAATGGACAATTTTATAAAATTCTATAACAATATAAAATTTAAATGCACAAAAATAGATTATCATAAAAAAACAGGTAAAATTAGATATATGCTAATAGAACAAATTACAGAATAGATTTTAAATAAGTTATTAATATTTTAAATTTATATAAACAAAAGTAAAAATAAGGAGGAATTTATTATGGAGAATGCATCAAAAGCATTAATTATCGCAGGAGCAATACTTCTTGCAATTTTAATCATATCATTAGGAATAATGATATATAATCAAGCAGCAGGAGTTGTAAATAATAACTCAATGACAGAAGCAGAGGTTAATTCATTTAACCAAAAATTTGAACAATACATAGGAGAAAATGTTAGAGGAGCAAATGTAAATTCACTAGTTAGTGCAGTAAATACAAACAACATGTCAACAGATGACGAATCTGAAAGAGTAACAATTACAGGTTCAGTAATAACAGAAAATACAAGTGACAATAATGCAGCAACAACATATAACAAAACAGCTCAAACAGGGAAAACATACAAAGTAGAAATTGCAGGATATACAACAGGTGGATTAATTCAAACAATAAACATATCAGAAGCATCAGCTTCAAACTAAAGATAAGATAGGAGGAAAAAGTTATGGAGAATGCATCAAAAGCATTAATTATTGCAGGAGCAATACTTCTTGCAATCTTAATCATATCATTAGGAATAATGATATATAACCAAGCAGCAGGAGTTGTAAATAATAACTCAATGACAGAAGCAGAGGTTAATTCATTTAACCAAAAATTTGAACAATATATAGGAGAAAATGTTAGAGGAGCAAGTGTAAATGCATTAATAAGTGCAGTAAACACAAACAATATGTCAACAGATGACGAATCTGAAAGAGTAACTTTAGAAGGTGTTTCAGCAAATGCAAATGATAATACAGAAGCACCAACATATTTAAAAGAAGCAAAAAATGGACAAACATATAAAGTAGAAATTTCAGGATATACAACAGGTGGATTAATTCAAAAAATAAAAATAACATCTAATACAACAAACTAATTAGATAAAATTTAAAATATAAAAGGAGGGTTTAGTTATGGAGAATGCAGCAGATGCTTTAAAACTTGCAGCATGGGTATTAATATTTGTTTTGGCATTATCCATAGCTATGAATGCCTTTTCAACAACAAGAGCTGCATCAAATACAATATTAAACAATAAAGATAGAGAATATGATTATACATATGTAGAAGAAAACTTAGATGGCTCAGGAAATGTTGTTACAGATAGAGTTGTTGGACTAGAAAGTATAGTACCAGCTATATATAAATCATATCAAGAAAACTATAAAATTGTTTTTGAAAATGGAATTTTTCCAAATGGAGTATATAAACAAGAAGATGAAACAGGTGTTATGCAACCAATAAACTATATAGATTTAAGAAGAGAAACACTTGGTTCAGATACTCAAAGAGAAGAATTTGTAATGTCAATTTTATATGGAACTAAATATGATAAATTTCAAGATGTAAAAAATACTGTTAGAGAAAATATGGGAATAGCCTTGAATGATACAGGGATTTATGATACAATAGGTAATAGAAGGTTAAAAGAAAGTATTGGTATATACTATCAAGAAGAATTAGGAGAAGGAAATAACCCTAATCAAGGTGAAGAAAGTAATGTACCAGAAGCTAATAAAACAGAGAAAAGAGTAATAACATATTCAAATATTTAAAGGTCAACCCTTAAAAGGAGGATATCATGGGAGATACATTAATTACCGTAATAGCAATTGTACTAGCTGCTGTTTTAATGTTTGTTTTTCCACTAATGACAATGTCTGATAGAACAGATGATGTGTCACAATTAGCTGTAGAAACAGCAACTACAGAATTTGTGGATGATGTTAGAACTACAGGAAAATTAACAATGGATAAATATAGTAGATTTGTTGAAGAAATTTCTGCAACAGGAAATAGTTATGATGTAGAAATGGAAGTTCAAGTACTAGATGAAAATCCAGGAAAGAAAACAACACAAGCTGAATCAACAAAAATTGGTGAAAATGTATATTATTCAATGTACACATCACAAATATTAGATACAATAAATCCATCAAGTGGAACTACTAAAACATTAGCTTTAAAAGAAGGAGATATTTTCTCAGCAAGTGTAAAAAATACAAACACAACATTATCACAACAACTTAAAAATTTCTTCTACACTGTAACAGGAAATGATACATATACAATTGCAGCAGAACATGCTGGTATAGTTACAGCAAACGGAGCTGGAAATTAAAATAAAAACAATACTAGCTTGTAATAATATTATTACAAGCTTATTTTATTACAAAGGAAAGAAGTAGATTATGAGTTTACAAAGTTTAGCGGTAATATTTATTATAATAGTTTTACCAATTTCAATGGTGTTAACTGTATATGTCCAAAATCAAGTAGAAACATTAGAACTTCAAGTATCTTATGATACAAAACTGATGAATGCTACTTATGATGCCTTAAAAGCATTTCAATTAAATACAGTAAATAGTAGTACATCAGATTTGTCGAATTCTAAAATAAGGGATATACAAGCATCTGTAAATACATTTTTCAATTCAATAGCAAGTAATTTTAATATGGCAGGATATAATAAAGACATTTTGCAAGATTATGTGCCAGCACTTGTATATACAATGTATGATGGATATTATATCTATTCACCATTTACAAATACATTAGATGATGAAGACAATACAGGAACAACTTATCATGATGGAGATAAACTATATAATTTAAAACCATATATTCACTATAGTGTAAGATATAAATCAGGAAGCACTGATGTTGTAATAACATACACATTAGATAACTATATAACAGTAGAAGGATATGTAAATGGAACTGCAGAATTTAGAAGTGGATATTTATTAGATAATGTAACAGGTGGTTCTGGAGGAAGTATTTCATATAGAGGAATTCCAATATATTCTTCTGAAACATTAAGAGAAGATTTAGGAATCTACCAAAATTCAGGAGACACAAGTGCTACAATAAAACAATATAGATACATCAAAATGAATGGTGTAAAATATTATTTAGATGAATCTACAGGAGAATGGTTTTCTATATTAGGTGGAGAAAAGCATGTAAATGCAGATGCTAATTTTAAAACTACAACAGATGCAGGATACAGATATTATAATGAAGCAAAAGAATTTACAACTTGGGTTAGAAATAATTTAGGAAACTTAAAAACATCTGATGCGGTTGATGAAGATGGAACATCTCTTAGAGATAAATTTGGAGATAATTTGGTATTTGATAGGCAAGGAACAATATCAATAGAAGACGAAAAATCTTTATTTAATCAACAAAGATTAGCAGTAATTAGATATTCAATCGAAAAAAATCTATCAATTGCTATTGCAAACTATAATGACTATTCAGGAGTAACAGGAGTTAGATTTGCAATGCCAACACTAGCAGAAGATGAATGGGAAAAAATATTAAATAATGTTTCAATAATTAGCTTTATGCAAGGTTTAAGTATTGGTGGAAAACTATATAATGGATATTCAATAGTAACAAACACAAAAACAGAAGAAGTTGTAAACTTAGATTCAATATATATAACTACAGGAAGTAATGAATATCATAGAGTAACAGATAGTGACTTAATAAGTAATTCAAATATCACAGGAGCATTTTTCAATGTAGATTTTGAAAGAAAATCAGTAACATCAGGTGGAGGAACATCATATTTTTATCCACATAGAGAAACAGGTTGCTATTCTTCTATTGTGACTCAAACAAATAACGAAGTTCCAGAAAATATGTATGAATATGTTGCAAATTTAGGAAGAGAAAACCAAGGTTTAGCAAGTGCATATTTTACAGCATTAGGAAGAGAAAGATATTCTATGTATAGAACAAATAATAATCCTCAAGAAATATTAAAATCATTTACAAATTAAAAAATAAAATAAAAGAATATAAATTTTAAAAAAGTAAATACTAGTAATAGAAAAATTTAAAGGAGACTACTATGAAAAAAGTTTTGAAAATGCTATTACTAGTATTTTTTTTAGTTGTTATTTACTTATATACTTTAGTTATTACAAATATACCTCAAAATATTATTTTGTTCCAAGGAGAAAATTTAAAATTGGAAAATATATTAGGCTTAAACTTTAGAAGTTCAATAGAAACATCATCACAAGAAGAAAATAAAAAGATTTCAGAAAATACAGGAAAATCAAGTATTGAAGTTAGTCTATTTAATAAAATTTTTGTAAAAGAAATAGAGGTTGATGTTTTGCCAAAAACTAAAGTAGTGCCAGTAGGAAACATTGCAGGTGTAAAGCTATATACAAGTGGTGTTTTAGTTGTCCGGAATGTCGGAAATAGAAGGAAAAGATAATAAAAAATATAAACCATATGAAAACTCTGGAATAGAAGAAGGAGATAGAATAACAAAAATAAATAAAATTTCAATATCAACTACAAATGATTTAATAAGACTTGTTAATAACTCTAAAGGAAAAGAAGTAGAAATAACTTATGTGCATGATGAAGAAATAAAAGAATGTAGCATAGAACCAGTAGAAACAAGTAAAGAAGAATATAAATTAGGATTGTGGGTAAGAGATAGTGCAGCAGGAGTTGGAACAATAACTTTTTATGAACCAGAAACAAAAACCTTTGGAGCATTAGGTCATGGAATAACAGATATAGATACAAACGAATTAATAGACATTGCATCAGGTGAATTTGTAACAACAAGAATATTAAATATAACTAAAGGAGAAAAAGAAAACCCACGGAAAAATTCAAGGAACAATAGAAAATCAAAAAGAAATTGGAACAATATCAAAAAATACAGCATTTGGAATATATGGTAAAGTAGAAGATTTATCAAGCCTAAACATAGATTTATCAGAGAAAATGGAAGTTATGACAAGAGACGAAATAAAAAAGGGAAAAGCAACAATTTTATGTAGTTTAGATAATCGGAAAACCAAAAGAATATGAAATCGAGATAGAAGAAATATATAAAGAAAATAACTATGATAATAAAAGTATGCTAATAAAAGTAACAGACGAAGAACTATTAGAAAAAACAGGAGGAATAATACAAGGTATGTCAGGCTCTCCAATAATACAAAATGGAAAATTTGTAGGAGCAGTAACACATGTATTAGTAAAAGACCCAAAAGAAGGCTATGGAGTATTTGGAGACATTATGCTAAAGCAATCTAAAATGTCCAATTAGGGACAGGTCCAAATGGACATTTTTGTCCATTTTGGGACACATCTTAAATGAAATCTTTAGAGGTTTAAGTTTTTTAAATCTCTTTTTTGTTTCAAGCAAAAATAGTGTTTGAACTCTGACAAATTACGACAAAAATGAGAGAAAAAGAACTGTCCCCTTTTTTCTCAAATGAGACAAAAATGCTCCGTCCCCATTTGTCTCAAGCTTGAATAAATTGGTTAAAGCTGATATAATAAAACTATTAAAAAGAGAAAAGGATTGAATAATAATGCCAGTGGAAAAAAATAAAGAATATATAGTAGAAATAATAGATAATGGATTTGAAGGAGAAGGTATTGCAAAAATTGATGGTTTTACAATTTTTATTCCAAATGCAATAAAAGGTGAAAAGTTAAAAATACTAATAGTTAAAGTTTTAAAATCACATGCATTTGGTAGAATATTAGAAATATTAAAACAATCTAATAAAAGAATAAAGAGTGATTGTGATACATATAAAAGATGTGGTGGTTGTGATTTAAGACATATTAAATATGAAGAGACTTTAAAAATGAAACAAAACGCAATTCAAAGTTTGGTAAATAAAACTTTAAATAAAAAAATTAATGTAGAAGAAACACTTCGGAATGGAAAATCCGTTATATTATAGAAATAAAGCGCAATATCCTGTGGGAATAGATAAATTAGGAAATCCACAAATAGGTGTGTTTGCTAATAGAACTCATGAAATAATACCAATTAAAGAATGTTTAATTCAGAATAAATTAAGTCAAGATTTAGCAAAGTTTGTATTAAATTGGATTAGAAAAAATAATATTAGTATATATGATGAAAAAACAGGCAAAGGCTTAATTAGACATATTGTAACTAAAATAGGAATTAAGACAAATGAAGTAATGCTAGTTTTAGTAACAAATGGCATAAATATTTCAAATGAAGAAAACTTAGTAAAAGAGGTTTTAGAAAATTTTAAAGAAGTAAAAACAATTGTAAAAAATATAAACACTAAAAATACAAATGTTATAATGGGAGATAAAAACATTAATTTATATGGAGATGGCTACATAGAAGATATATTAGGAGAATATAGATTTAAAATATCGCCACTTTCGTTTTATCAAGTAAATCCTATTCAAGCTGAAAAATTATATAATATTGGTGTAGAAGCGGCTAAAATAGATAGAGATGACATAGTATTTGACTTATACTGCGGAATAGGTACAATCTCAATTTTTATGGCAAAATATGCAAAAAAAGTTTATGGAATTGAAATTATAGAAGATGCAATAAAAGATGCAAAAGAAAATGCTAAAATAAATAATATTAAAAATACTGAGTTTATTGTAGGAGATGTAGAAATTGTTTTAGATAAATTAATTAATAAAGATAAAATACTTCCAGATGTAATTATGGTAGATCCACCAAGAAAAGGATTAGATAAAACATCTATTGAAAATATTAAGAAAATAAAGCCAAAGAAATTAGTATATATTAGTTGTAATCCAGCAACATTAGTAAGAGATTTATCATATTTAGAAGAAATATATGATATTAAAAAAATAAAGCCAGTTGATATGTTTCCTTTTAGTAAGCATTGTGAATGTGTATCGTTGCTATGCTTGAAGAGGTTAAAAATAAAATCATAATAAAGAGAAAGCACTCTAAATAAAGTACTTTGGTAAGTGCTTTATTTTTTTATAAATTTATAAAAAACACTTGCCGCTTTTGTTCGTAAATGATATAATGTTTACGAATGAAAACGGCAAAGGAGAAATAGTGATGGATGATATACAAAAGGTAGAAAAATTATTAAAAAAAAATAATGGAGTAATTGAAACATACCAAGTAGAGAATTTAGGAATTAACAATAAGGTCTTAACGAGAATGATAGAGAGAGGATTAATAGAAAGAGTAGCAAGAGGAACATATATAGATGTAGATACATTTGAAGATAGATATTTTATTACACAAGCAATTTGTAAAAAAGGAATATTCTCTCATGAAACAGCTTTGTATTTTCATGATTTATGCGATAGGACACCAATTAAATATCAATTAACAATACCAAGCTACTATAATACAAAACTATTAAAAGATAAGAATTATCAATTTTTCTATTTAAAAGATGAATTATATGAAATTGGAATCATAGAAATGAAAACACCATATGGAAATAAAGTAAAAGTTTATGATTTAGAAAGAACAATATGTGACATTATAAGAAATAAAAAGAAAATTGAAATAGCTTTATTTACAGATGCAATGAAAAGATATGCTGAGAGAAAAAATAAAGATTCTATTAAATTGCATAAATATGCAAAAATATTTAATATTGAAGATGAACTAAGAAAATATCTGGAGGTTTTGCTATGATAGCTAAAAATAGAGCACAACTAAAAGCATGGATAAAAAATATGTCAGCAAAAGTTGATGTAAATGAAAATATCATTTTGCAAAACTATATGCTAGAGAGACTCTTAGAAAGAATTTCTGTATCAAAATACAAATATAAATTTGTATTAAAAGGTGGAATGTTAATAACAGCTATAGTTGGAATAGATATGAGAAATACACTTGATATGGATGCAACAATAAAAGGTTTTGATTTAGAAAAAGATAATCTTGAAAATATTTTAGATGAAATATTTAAGATAGATTTAGACGATGGTGTAACTTTTGAATTTAGAGGAATAAAAGAAATAAGACAAGAAGATGAATATGGTGGATATAGAGTGTCATTAGATGCCAAGTTTGATAAGTTAGTTGTACCTATGAAATTAGATATAACAACAGGAGATGTTATTACTCCTAAAGAAATAAAATACAAATTCGACTTAATGTTTGAAAAACGCTCTATTGAAATATTAGCTTATAATATGGAAACAGTAATAGCAGATAAATTTGAAACAATTATATCAAGAAATATCGATACTACAAGAGCAAGGGATTTTTATGACATTTATATTTTATGGACAACACAACAGAAGAATTTTGATAAAAAATTGCTAAAACAAGCTATTACAAAGAAATTTGAGTATAGAGAATCTATTGATAAATTTGATAATATAGATGAAATAATGGAAGTTATAAAAGATAGCGAAGTACTTAAAGATCATTGGAAAAACTATCAGTCTAAGTTTAGTTATGCAGAAGATATTAGTTATGAAGATACAATGAAAGTATTGAAAGAAATAGTTGATATTATAAAAAATAAATAAAGAGTATTTATTAAAGGAGAAAGTCGTATGTTAAAAGGAATTGAAGTTTTATGTCATAGTAGTATTAGAATAGAAAAAGGAAAAACAATATACTTTGACCCATTTAAAATAAATAAAAACTATAAAGATGCAGGCATAATATTTATAACACATGACCATTATGACCATTATTCAGAAGAAGATATTGATAAAGTAATAAAAGAAGATACAATAATAATTGTACCAGAAGGACTTAAAGCAAAATTATTAGGAAAAGGCATTAAAAAAGAAAATATTATCACAGTAAAGCCAGAAGAGAAAAAAGAAATAAAAGGAATTAAGTTTGAAACAATACCTGCATATAACATAAATAAAGCATTCCATCCAAAAGAGAATGGTTGGGTAGGATATATAATTGAAATTGATGGTATTTCATATTATATCGCAGGAGATACAGATATCACTAAAGAAAATAAAAATGTAAAATGTGATATTGCATTTGTTCCAGTTGGTGGAACATATACAATGGACTATAAAGAAGCGGCTAGCTTGATAAATGAAATAAAACCAAAAATTGCTATACCAATTCATTATGGAAGTATAGTAGGAACAAAAGAAGATGGAATTAAATTTTCTAAACTAGTAAATCATGAAATAAAAACAGAGATATTAATTAAATAGGGGTTAAAGGATGGAAATAAATAAGATGGAAGAAATAGTATTTGTAACACACAATAAAGGCAAAATTGCATCAGCTAAAAAAGCACTTAAAGAAGTGAATTTTAAGATTTTTGAATATGATTTAGAAGAGCCAAGAAGTGATGATATAAAATACATATCTAAAGTAAAAGTAGAAGAAGCATATAAACTAGTAAATAAACCATGCATATCAATGGATAGTGGATTTTTTATTGAAGAATTAAATGGCTTTCCAAGGGCATTTGTAAATTATGCTTTAGATACAATCGGAATAAAAGGAATCTTAAAATTAATGGAAAATAAAGAAAATAGAAAATGCTATTTTGGAGAATGTTTATCATATTATGATGGAAAAGAATTGCATCAATTTATGGGAAAACATGAAGGAAATCTGGCAAAAGAAATATTAGGAAATAATGAAGAAGAAAAGTGGTCAGATTTATGGTACATATATAAACCATATGGATATGATAAAACATTAGCTCAAATGACAAAAGAAGAAAGAGATGGAAGAAAAAGAGAAAAATCAATAGATTCATTTAGTGAATTTGCAAAATGGTATTTAGAAAATAATAAAAAATAGAGGAAAGACAAATGTTATCAATATTAGATGTAAAAAAGAAATTACCAAAAGACTTTATAGAAGATATATATAATAACTATACTCCACTTACAGTAGATAAAATCTTATCAGGAATGTTAGGAGATAGAAAAACAACATTAAGAGTAAATACTTTAAAGGCGAATGTTCAAGATGTAATTAGAGAGTTTAAAGAAAATAATATTAAGTTTGATAGAGTAGAATGGTATAAAGATGCTTTAGTTATAAAAAATGTAAGAGAAAAAGAGTTGCAAAATCTAGATATATACAAAAAAGGTGGAATTTATCTTCAAAGCTTATCAAGTATGATACCTCCACTTATATTAAATCCTAAATCAAATGAAAAAATTTTAGACTTAACTGCAGCACCACGGAAGTAAAACAACAGAAATTGCTTCTTTAATGGAAAACAAAGGATATATTTTAGCAAATGAAATAGATAGTATTAGATGTGAAAGGCTAAGATATAATATAGAAATGCAAGGTGCAAATATAGTAGAAGTTATAAACAAAAGAGGAGAAAAAGTAGGTAAAGAATATAAAGAAGAATTTGATAAAGTCCTATTAGATGCACCATGTAGTGGAGAGGGAAGGTTTTTAGGAAATAGTCCTAAAACATATAGGAATTGGTCTAAAAAAACAGTAAATGAACTTGCAAAACTTAAAAAGAAATTATTAAAAAGTGCATATGAAGCATTAAAACCAGGAGGAATCTTAGTATATTCAACATGTACTTTAAATAAAAAAGAAAATGAAGAAGTGCTAGAGTGGGCATTGGAAAATCTAGAATTAAAATTATTAGATATTAATTTAAATTTAAGAGAAAAACTTCAAGGATTTAATGAAGGGTTAAATAAAGAAATAAGTAAATCAATTAGAATATTGCCATCAAAAAATATGGAAGGATTTTTTATTGCTAAATTTAAAAAGAAATAGAAAAATATACATTTATATATAATAAATATATGAGTGTATATTTTTTGTATAATAAATTGTAAATTAATTGTGAAAAAGATACTAAAAATAAAATAAATGTGGTATAAATATAAAAGATAAAAAGGAGGCAAAAATATATGCTAAAATTAAAAAATATCATAAAAGAATATATATCAGGAGATAGTAAAGTAGAAGCTTTAAAAGGTATCAGTATAGAATTTAGAAAAAGTGAATTTGTATCAATTTTAGGACAAAGTGGTTGTGGAAAAACAACACTTTTAAACATTATTGGAGGATTAGATAGATATACAAGTGGAGATTTAATAATAAATCGGAAAATCAACAAAAGATTTTAAGGATAAAGACTGGGATGCATATAGGAATTATTCAGTAGGATTTGTATTTCAAAGTTATAACTTAATATCACATCAAACAATACTTGCAAATGTCGAACTTGCTCTAACATTATCAGGAGTATCAAAAAAAGAAAGAAAAACAAGAGCAATTGAAGCACTAAAAAAAGTAGGACTTGAAGAACAAATACATAAAAAACCAAACCAGCTATCAGGAGGGCAAATGCAAAGAGTAGCTATTGCAAGAGCAATAGTAAATAATCCAGATATAATTTTAGCTGATGAACCAACAGGTGCATTAGACTCAAAAACAAGTAAACAAGTAATGGATATTTTAAAAGAAATAGCAAAAGATAAACTAGTTATAATGGTAACACATAATAAAGAATTAGCAGAAGAATATTCTACAAGAATAATAAAAGTATTAGATGGTGTAATTACTGATGACAGTGACCCATATAAAACACAAGAGGAAAAAAATAATAACAAAGAAAAAAGAAGAACATCAATAAAATTTTTAACAGCATTAAATTTAAGTTTAAATAATTTAATGACTAAAAAAGGAAGAACAATTCTTACATCATTTGCAGGAAGTATTGGAATTATTGGGATAGCTTTAATACTTGCAATATCTACAGGAATACAAAATTATATAAACAAAGTAGAAGAAGATACATTATCATCATATCCAATTACTATAGAGGAAGCTTCAATTGATACATCAAGCATGTTAGAGACTATGATGCAAGGAGAAGAAACAGAGGAAAATTTAAATGATGGTAAAATTCATTCACAAAATATAATGACAGAAATGTTATCTACAATATCAAATAAAGTTCAAAGTAATAATTTAACAGAATTTAAAAAATATCTAGAAGAAGAAAATAACGAAATTGCAAATAGCTCAAATTCTATAAAATACGAATATGATTTAAACCTAAATTTATATAAAGAAAATATAGATGAGAAAATAGTAAAAGTAAATCCTAGTACTGTTATGGAAAAGCTAGGTATGGGAGGAATGTCAGAAGGAAATAAGGGAAGTAGCAGTATTAGTTTTATGAATACAGATGTATGGACAGAAATGCTAGATAATGAAGAATTATTACATTCTCAATATGATTTGGTAGCAGGTGCTTGGCCTGAAAAGTATAATGAAGTTGTTTTAATAGTAGATGAACAAAATAGAATAAATGATTATGTTCTTTATTCTTTAGGTCTAAAAAACCAAGATGAGTTAGAAGAAACAATGGATAAATTAACAAAAGGAGAAGCGGTAGAAGAGCCAGAAAACACAAGTTACAATTATGATGAATTATTAAATTTATCTTTTAAACTATTATTAAACACTGACTATTACAAAAAAGAAAATGGGTTATGGATAAATAAAGAAAATGATGAAAATTACATGAAGCAAAAAATATCAGATGCAGAAAGTATAAAAGTTGTAGGAATTATAAAACAAAACGAAAATAGTACAGCAACAGCTATGGCAGGAGGAATAGGATATTTAAGTGATTTAAAAGAATATGTAATAAACAAAACAAATGAAGAAGAAATTGTAAAAGAACAAAAAGAAAATCCAGAAGTTAATGTATTTACAGGATTAGAATTTCCAAAAGATGGCGAAAAACAAGTATTTAACATTCAAAATTTAAGTTTAGACCAACAAATGGCATTAGCTCAAATGTCTCCAGAACAAATTGCAGATATGATGGAAACATATAGAGAAAATATGGAAGCAACATATGAAGATAATCTAAAAACATTAGGTGCAATTGATTTAAGCAAACCAGCTTCAATTTCAATATATCCAAAATCATTTGATGATAAAGAAAAAATTGCACAGCTAATAGAAGAATATAACCAAAAACAAAGAGATGAAGGAAAAGAAGAAAATGTAATAACATATACAGATATAGTAGGAACAATGATGAAATCTGTAACAAATATAATAGATGCTGTAAGTTATGCGTTAATTGGATTTGTAAGTATTTCACTTATTGTTTCATCAATAATGATAGGAATAATAACATATATATCAGTATTAGAAAGGACAAAAGAAATAGGAATCTTAAGAGCAATAGGAGCATCTAAAAAAGATATTTCTAAAGTATTTAATGCAGAAACATTTATAGTTGGGCTAATTGCAGGACTTTTAGGTATAGTAATTACAATTCTTTTAACAATACCAATAAATAGTTTAATATATAACTTATCAGGAGTTGCAATTAAAGCAACACTAGAACCAGTAGCAGGCCTAATACTTGTACTAATTAGTATGTTTTTAACAATAGTTGCAGGATTAATTCCAGCAAAAATGGCAAGTAAAAAAGATCCAGTAGAAGCATTAAGAACTGAATAAAAAATATGCCTTGTAATATAACAGTTGCAAGGCTTTTTGCCTTTTTTGACAGAAATAATCAAAAAAATCGAGAAAATATATTGACAAAACTAAAAAAAACCTTTATAATCTATAATTGTCAGGAGGAGAAAACAAGCAGGTGTAGTTCAATGGTAGAACCTCAGCCTTCCAAGCTGATGACGTGGGTTCGATTCCCACTACCTGCTCCAAAAATTCCTGATAATTAAATTTATATGCAGGTGTAGTTCAATGGTAGAACCTCAGCCTTCCAAGCTGATGACGTGGGTTCGATTCCCACTACCTGCTCCATAAAGTAAAAAATAGGAATAATGCTAATAAAGCTTATTCCTATTTTTATTTTATTCAGATATTACTTCATCAAAAAGTGGGTCATCAAAGAAGTCTTTTAAAGTTATATTAAAACCTTCACATATATGTAACATTGTATCCATTCTTAAATTTTTGGTATCATTCTTTAAAAAATCAGATATAGTTGGTAGAGATATTCCTGCAGCTTTAGACAAATCAAAAAGTTTCATATTATTTTGTTTTAATAATTGTTTTATTCTTTTTCTTGTAGCTTCTGAAAGTTGCATAATCCCACCTCTTTTCTAAAAATTATAAAAAAATTATATCAAAGTAGAATAACATACAACTAAGGAATTCCTTAATGCAAAACAAAAAATTAAGAAATTCCTTAATAAACTATTGTGTTTTATAAAAAATAATGATACACTATTAAGGAATTCCTTAATAAAAACTACAAGGCTATAAATAATAACAATTATTTTATTACTAAAGAAAAGGAGAAGAAGTTTATGAGAAAATTTAGAAAAAATGAGATAGGAATTACATTAATTGCGTTGGTTATTACTATTATTGTTCTTTTAATTTTGGCATCAGTCTCCATTGCAATACTAATAGGTCAAAATGGTATTTTAATACAGGCACAAAATGCAAAAAACGAGACAGAACAATCTGGAAAAGAGGAAAAAGAAAAATTAGGGTCTATGGAAGATGTAATAAATGAATCTATTACAGGAATAAAAGTAGAACAGGTATCAGATAAAAATCCTGGAGTATTAGAAGGTTCAGGAACAGCTGATGACCCTTACACTATAAATAGTATAGAAGATTTAGTAGTATTTGCAAGTAATGTAACAAATGGAACAACATATGAAGGTCAAACAGTAAAATTAGGATTAAGTTTAGACTTTAATTCAAATAAATCATATGTAGAGCCATTAAGAACAGATTATGTAGAATATGGATATAATGGAGAATTAAAGACATTATTGACAACAGGAGAAGGATTTAAGCCAATAGGGACAACTTATGATGCAAATGTTAGTACTAATTATTTTGAAGGAAATTTTAACGGAGATTATAATACAATTTATAATTTGTATCAAAACTTTGAGGATTCAAATAATACATCTATAATAGGACTTTTTAGCACTAATGGTGGAGTAATAGAAAATTTAATGACAAGAAATGCTAATATTATTAGCGAAACTAATAACATGTATATAGTGTCAGGAGTTGTGGCAGGTAGAAATAATGGAACTATTACAAACTGTGGAACTAGTGGTAATTTGAAGATAACAGATAACGGAATAAAAGGCATATTTGGTGGAGGAATAACAGGACAAGCTATGGGAGTAATTGAAAGGTGTTTTTCTAAAACTAATATAGAAATAACATCTAATAACAGTTCTCAAATTAGTATTGGAGGAATAACTGGTGCATTGACAGAAGATTATATAAATTCTTGTTATAATATGGGGTTAATTAATATAAATATAAATTCAGATAAAATTATTATGGTTGGAGGCATATCAGGATACAATGATGGAAAAGAAATATTAAATTGTTATAATGGTGGAAATGTTAATTTTACTGCTAGTTGTGAAACAACCAAAGAAATTTACATTGGAAATATATTAGGTCAAGAAAATGGTACGAATTCTAATTTGTCAAATTGTTTTAATACTGGTGATATGAATATAGACATGTTAAAAAATAGTAATGACACAACAGGTATAGGTAGTGTTGTAGGATATAGCTACCAAGGAAATATAAATTATTGTTATAATATAGGAAAAATGAATTTTATTAACGAAAAAGTACAAAATATTGGACAAATTGCTGGTGGTATTAATAGTGCTACTGTAAATAATTGCTATGGTATAACAGGACAAATAGATGTAATTGGACACTCTTCCAACTCGGCTATAAGTAATGTAAAATTAATAGAGGAAAATAATATTCCAGATATTTTACAAGTAATTGGAGAAAATTTTAAAGAAGATAGTAGCAATATTAATAATGGATATCCAGTACTAAATTGGCAATAAGAAAGTAAAAATTATAAATAAATTCTTATAAATATAATACTAAAAAATTAAACTCCCTTATTAGGGAGTTTTGTATATTGTTATTTATGAATTTTATTCCTATTTTTATTTTATAAATTACAAATTATCTTTTATTTCAGGGAATAAATCATATAAATTAAACCCGAAGTAAATCATCAAAATACTTCTTTAGCTTGTATGTTTCTTGAATGTGATACACAGTATTTTCATGAGCTCCACGCCTTAAAATAATGTCAATCAATCTTTTGTCAATAGTAACAACTGTGCTTTTGCACATTAAATCACAAAGATTAATTATTTTTTCATAAATTGTATATTTATGTGTTTTAATAAATTCAGTTCTAAAAGGAATATCTTTTGGAATTCCACCAGCTGTACAGTAAATATCATTATTTAAATATGAATGGGTAAGACAAATATTTGCATATTCATCATCATACCCCAAAGATTTTATATAATTATATCCATTAATTACATGTTCATTATTTGGCCCAATCATTTTTCCGTATGTCATGGATATATCCTAAAGTCTTTGCTTTATCAACATCTAAATTTAAAGCTTTGGCAATTTTTCCGAGCAGCATTTCCAACACAAATAGAATGATAAATCCAATTATCATAACTTGTTTTTCCTATTGCATTTTCTATCATTTTTAAAGCATCTTTACTTTCTAATTTCATATAATTTCCTTCTTTCTTAAAACAGTTAAACAAATTATACTATATTGCTAATAAAAATACTAGTAAAAAGGCACAAAATAACCACATAAATTACTTGTAAAATTTTCAAAAGTAGTGTAAAATACCTTTGTATTGTAAATAATAATTAGGAGGATGAAAAAATAAAATGAGATTTGTAGATACAGAAGAATCAAAAAGAGAATATAAAGAATTTTTAGAAAGTCATGAAAGATGTAATTTTCAACAATCATTAGAATGGGCAGAGGTAAAAAAGCCATATTGGAAACCAGAAGTAATACTTGCAGAAGATGATAATGGAAAAATTATAGGTTCATTATGTGTCTTAATTAGAAAAATGCCTATATTTGGCAATATTATGTATTCATCAAGAGGACCAGTTTGTGATATACATGATGTAGCAGTTTTGAAACAATTAACAGATGGAGCAAAAGAATTAGCTAAAAAATATAATGCATTTGTTTTAAGAATAGAACCAGATATATTAAGTTCAGATGAAGACTTTAGAGAAATAGTAACAAGTTTAGGATATAAAATAAAAGATGATGCAAAAGACTTTAAAGATGAAATTCAACCAAGATATGTATTTAGGTTAGATATAAAAGATAAAACAGAAGAAGAAGTAATGGCAGGGTTTAAACAAAAATGGAGATATAATATTAGATTAGCTGGAAGAAAAGGTGTAAAAGTAAAAGAAGGAACAAGAGAAGATTTAAAAGCTTTTCATGAGATAATGGTTGAAACAGGAAAAAGAGATGGCTTTATTACAAGACCACTAGAATATTTTGAAAAAATGTATGATTCTTTAGGAGACCACATGAAGCTTTTAATGGCATATTATGATGGAGAACCAATCTCAGGAGTAATACCAATCTTTTATGGAAATAAAACATGGTATTTATATGGAGCAAGTAGTAACAAACATAGAAACTTAATGCCAAACTATTTACTTCAATGGGAAATGATTAAAATGGCAATAGCAAGACATGATGATATATATGATTTTAGAGGAGTTTCAGGAGTTGTAGACGAAAACCATCCACAATATGGGCTATATCGTTTTAAACAAGGATTTGGAGCAACATTTACAGAGTTTATTGGAGAAGTATATATGCCATATAAACCACTAACATATAAATTATATAAATTTGCAGAAAAAACATTTAGAACATTAAGACAAATAAAAAGAAAATTAAAATAGTAGTTTGGTTGGAGGAAAAGTTTTTGAGTACTTTAGTAATAGAAAAAGAAGATTTAAGAAATAATATAGAGAAAATAAAAAATTTTGCTAAAAAATCTGGAACAGATGATAATGGAAATAATGTAAAAATAATAGCAGTAGTAAAAGCAAATGCATATGGATTAGGATTAGTAGAATTCACAAAGTTTTTAATAGATAATGGGATAAACTTTTTTGCAGTGTCTACTGTAGAAGAAGCAATAGCTTTAAGAAAAGCTGGAATAAAAGAAGATATTTTAATGTTATCAGCAACATCTGTAAAAGAAGATTTAGAAAAACTAATAGAAAATAATATAATAATTACAATTGGATCTAAAGAAGATATAGAAGAAGCAGAAAACATTGCAAAAGAAAGAAATATAAAAATAAGAGCACATTTAAAAATAGATACAGGCTTTGGAAGATATGGATTTGTATATAATAAAAGAGAAGAAATGGTAGAAGTCCTAAAAACAATAGAAAACATAAAAATTGAAGGAACATTTACTCATTTTTCAGTAAGCTTTTTTGATGAAAAATATACAAAAGAACAATTTAATAGGTTTATAAATGTAATAGAAGTATTAAAAATGAATGACATAAAAACAGGAATGCTTCATGTATGTAATTCATCAGCATTTTTAAAATATCCAGAAATGCACTTAAATGCAGTAAGGATAGGTTCTGCGTTTTTAGGAAGATTAGCATTTAAAAATACATTAGGACTTAAAAAAATTGCTTATCTAGAATCAAAAGTAGTAGAAATAAAAGAACTTCCAAAAGGATTTAATATAGGATATTCTAATTCATATAAAACTAAAAATAAAACAAAAGTTGCAATAATACCTGCAGGATATATGGATGGAATAAATATAAAAAATGATAAAGATATGTTTAGAACAGTTGATAAATTAAGATATATTGTAGGAGATATAAAAGACTTTTTTAAAAAACAAGCAATATATGTAAAAATTGGGACAAGTTCTTGCAAAGTTTTAGGAAGAATAGGAACATATCATATGACTTGTGATATAACAGGAAAAGACATAAAAATAGGAGATAAAGTTATATTTAATATAAACCCTAAATTTGTTGATTCTAGAATAAGGAGGGACTATAGATAAAATGGAAAATAATGAACAAGGAAAAGAAGTAATATTAAAAAATGGATTTTTTAAAAAATTTTGGTGGTCAATATCAAAAATAGAAAAATATCCTAATATGGCAGCAGAAGGTTTTGGAAGAGCACTTGCATATTTAGCAAAAATTGTATTAATACTTGCAATAGTTCTATGTTTAGGATTAATTTATCAAACTTATGGAATTGTACAAGAAGGGATAAAATATTTACAAAATGAATTTCCAGAGTTTTCATATAAAGATGGAATATTAAGTGTCGAATCAGAAGATGTAATTAGAATTTCAAGTGAAGACTCATATGTTGGAAAAGTAATAATAGATACAAAAACAGACTCTGAAGAAGAAAAAGATAAATATGTAGAAGAAGTAGAATCTTCAGGTGGCGGATTAGTAGTACTAAAAGACAAAGTAGTAGTAAAAAATAGACAAATTGCAGGAGATATAGAATACAAATATCAAGAAGTAGCAAAAGGATTTAATTTAAGCGAATTTAACAAACAAGATGTAATAAACTATGCAAGTAGTTCGCAAATGTTTAACTTATACTTAAGCTTATTCTTAACACTACTTATTTATGCTTTTGTAATGTATTTTATAACAACCTTATCAAATGCAATTTTACTTAGTGCATTCGGATATATAACAACATTAATTGCAAGAATAAAAATGAGATATGTTGCAATATTAAATATGTCAATGTATGCTTTAACTTTATCAGTTATATTAAATTCAATATATATTGCAATAAATGCATTTATAGTATTTAATATGGAATATTTTAGTGTTATGTATGCAGGAGTTGCAGCAATTTACTTAGTTGCAGCAATACTAATATTAAAATCTGAATTTATAAAAAAACAACAAGAACTTATAAAAATTGCAGAAGAAAAAGAATTATTAAAAAAAGAAGAAAATAAAGAAGAACAAGATAAAAACAAAGAAGAAGAAAAAAACGAAAAACAAGAAAAAAAGAAAGATAAAAAAGATAAAGAAAATAAAGAAAATAAAAAGGAAGAACAAGGTGGAGAACCAGAAGGTTCAAATGCATAATGTGAGTTTAAAAAAATAGACAAGGAGGAAAAAATGAAACAAAAAGAAAATGACCAAAAGAAAACTAAAAAGATATTATTAAGTGTACTTATCGGACTATTAATTTTGGCATTAATATTTGGATTAGCATATTATCTAATGCAAGATAGCAAAAAAGAAGATGAAAATACTTTAAGCTATACAGAATTAATAAAAGAAATATCTTATGGCAATATAGAAAAAATAGAAATGACTGTTGGAAGTACAACAGTTAAAGTAATAAAAAAAGGCGAAACAGAAGAAGACAAAAAAACAGCAATAGTGCCAAACACAGAAAGTTTTATGGAACTTGTACAACAAAAAGTAGCAGAAGGAAATGAAATAGAATTAATACAAAAACCAAAAAGCTTTATTGCAACACTTCCATCTTTTGTAATCTCAATACTTCCAACATTAATCATGCTTGCACTATTTATTATGATATTTAAAATGCAAGGATTAGGAGAAAAAGGAAAAGTATATGATGATACAGAAAGAAAAACAAAAGTAAAATTTGATGATGTTGCAGGTTTAACAGAAGAAAAAGAAGAACTAATAGAAATAGTAGACTTCTTAAAAAAACCTGAAAAATATACAAAAATGGGAGCAAGAGTTCCAAGAGGAGTTTTGCTATATGGAAAACCAGGAACAGGAAAAACTCTAATTGCAAAAGCAATAGCAGGAGAAGCAGATGTTCCATTCATATCAATGAGTGGTTCAGAATTTATAGAAATGTTTGCAGGACTTCGGAGCATCTCGTGTAAGAAAACTATTTGAAAGAGCAAGAAAATTAGCACCTTGTATTGTATTTATTGACGAAATAGATGCAATAGGATCAAGAAGAACATCAAATAGTGGAGCAGAAACAGAAAATAACCAAACATTAAACCAATTATTAGTAGAAATGGATGGATTTAGTTCAGAAGAAACAATAATAGTTTTAGCTGCGACAAATAGACCAGAAATGCTTGATAAAGCACTTTTAAGACCAGGAAGATTTGACAGACAAATAACAATTCCAACACCAGACTTAAAAGGAAGATTAGATATATTAGAAATTCATAGTAAAGATAAAAAACTATCTCCAGATGTTAACTTAGAAAGCATTGCAGAAGATACAGCAGGATTTACAGGAGCAGAACTTGCAAACATATTAAACGAAGCTGCAATAGTTGCAACAAAAAGAAGACATGAAGATATAGAAGAAGAAGACATTGAAGAAGCAACCAAAAAAGTTACAGTAGGACTAGAAAAAAGAGAAAGAAAATATTCAGAAAAAGACAAAAAACTAACAGCATATCATGAAGCAGGACATGCAGTAGTAAGTAGATATTTGCCAACACAAACAAATGTAAAAGAAATATCAATAATACCAAGAGGTGTAGCTGGTGGATATACAATGTATAAATCAAACGAAGACAAATACTATATCTCAAAAACAGAAATGCAAGAAAAACTAATAGCACTGTTAGGAGGACGAGCAGCAGAAAAATTAGTATTAAATGATATCTCAACAGGAGCAAGCAATGACATAGAAGTTGCAACAAAAATTGCAAGAGATATGGTAACAAAATATGGAATGAGTGATAAATTAGGACCAATAGACTTCCAAGGAAAAGAACCATACGAAATGCAAATGTTTGGAGAAAACATCGGAGACAAAATAGGTGGAGAAGTAAAAGCTTTAATAGACACAGCATATAATGATGCTATTAATCTATTAAAAGAACATAGAGACAAACTAGACTTAATTGCAAACACATTATTAGAAAAAGAAAAAATAAACGAGCAAGACTTCGAAAAATTCTTTGAATGAGAGAAATGGGGACAGTCCCCAAATCTCTCATTTTTGTCGAATCTTGCCGATTGAGACAAAAGGGGACAGACTTGAGACAAATAGGGACGGAGCAATTTTGTCTCATTTTTTAAAATAAAATGGAATTATATTAATTTCTATGATATTATATATGTGTAGAGTAGAGAACAAAGGCGGTGTATATTATGCAAATTAAAGAAGTTATTAGAAAAGGAATGATAAGACTAAAAACAAATGGGATAGATGAACCAAATATAAAAGCAAGACTTCTTATGCAATATATATTAAAAAAGCCTAGAGAATATATCATAGTTTATGATAAAGAAGAAATGACTTTAAGGCAGGAAGTTGACTATTTTAAGGCAATTAAAAAATTAATACAAGGAGTTCCTTTGCAACATATTACAAATTCTAAAGAATTTATGAAGCTTAATTTTTATGTTGATAAAGATGTTCTAATTCCAAGGGCTGATACAGAAATTTTAGTAGAAGAAGTAATAAAACTAGCAAAAAAAGTAGGTGCAAAAAAGATTTTAGATTTATGTACAGGAAGCGGAGCAATTGCTGTATCTCTTGCAAAATATATAAGTAAAAGTGAGATTACTGCAACAGATATTAGCAAGGATGCTTTAAGAATTGCTAAATTAAATGCTAAAAATAATAATGTAGAAGATAGAATAACATTTATAAGCTCTAACCTTTTTCAAAATGTACCAGAGGAAAAATATGATATTATAGTGTCAAATCCGCCATACATAAAAACAAAAGATATTAAAACCTTAAATAAAGATGTGCAAAAAGAACCAAAACTTGCATTAGATGGTGGAATAGATGGATTAGATTTTTATAGAAAAATAATTAAAGAAGCTGATGAATACTTAAAATTTGGAGGATTCTTATGTTTTGAAATTGGTTTTGACCAAAAAGAAGATGTAATAGAATTAATAGAAGAACAAGGAAAATTTAAATCTACATATAGTAAAAAAGATTTATGTGATAATGACAGAATAGTAATAACTAAACTATATTAAATAGAAAGGATGAAATATATGTCTTTTTCGTCAGATATAAAAAAAGAATTAAATAAAGGAGCAAGTTTATCTAATAAAAATCTTGTTAAGTTTGAACTGCTTGGATATTTAATTTCAGGAAATGTTGACTTTAGTAGAACAAAAAAAGAAATAAAGTTTTTAACAGAAAATGACTATAATATCAACAGATTTTCTAAATTGCTTTCTAATTTAGATATAAATCATGATATAGATGTTGTAGGTAAAAATTTTATTGTAAAAATAAAGGCAAAAAAATTAGAAAATTTAATTGAGATAGAAAATGAAAAAATATATATTAAAAAAGAAATTTTAAATAAAAATTTAAAAGAAGAAGAAAAAAAGAATTTAATAAAAGATGTATTTATGAGCGGTGGCTCAATTAATAACACTAAAAATACTTATCATTTAGAATTGATTTTTAATGAAATAGAAAATCTGCAACTAACCAAAAAAATGTTATTAGATTTTGATATTAGTTCAAAACAAATAAAGCTTAAAAATAAATATTTAATATATATAAAAGATGGAGAAAAAATTTCTGAATTTTTAGCTTTAATTGGAGCATCAAGAGCTGTCATGGAATTTGAAGATATTAGAATAGAAAAAGAAATGAGAGGAAAAGTAAATAGATTAGTAAACTGTAAAACAGCAAATTTAAATAAAACAATAAATGCATCAGTAGAACAAATTTCAGCGATTAAAAAGTTAAAAGAAAGTAAGAAATTTAATAAATTAAATGATAATCTAAAAGAGATTGCAAATTTAAGATTAGAAAATCCAAATATGTCATTAATAGAGCTTGGAAAACTCTTAAAACAACCACTTGGAAAATCAGGAGTAAACTATAGATTAAAGAAAATAGTAGAAATAGCAAATGATATAAAATAATAGAAAGGAAAATTATGAAAAAAGAATTAGGTATCTATATACACATACCATTTTGTAAGCAAAAATGCTATTATTGTGATTTTGTTTCGTTTCCAGATAAAATAAATCTTCAGGAAAAATATATAGAAGCACTAATAAAAGAGCTTAAAAGCTATAATCTTGAAGAATATGATGTAACAACAATATATATCGGAGGAGGAACACCTTCATATATTTCAAGTGATTTAATAAAAAAAGTACTAGAAAATTTAAAAGAAAAAATAAAAAACAACAAAACAAAATGGGAAGATATAGAAATTACAATAGAAGTAAACCCAGGAACAGTAAACAAAGAAAAATTAGAAGAATATAAAAAGCAAGGAATAAATAGATTAAGTATTGGACTTCAAACAACAAATGATATTTTACTTAAAAAAATAGGAAGAATACATACCTATAAAGAGTTTTTAGATACATATAATCTAGCAAGAAATATAGGTTTTGAAAATATAAATGTAGATTTAATTATAGGACTTCCAGAAGAAACAATAAGTGATATAAAAAAAGACTTAGAAAATATAATAAAAATAAATCCAGAACATATTAGTGTATATTCTTTAATAATAGAAGAAGGAACAAAAATTGAAAAACTATTAAATGAAAATAAAATAATTCTTCCAGACGAAGAAAATGAAAGAAGAATGTATTGGTATGTAAAAAATACTTTAGAATTAAACGGATATAACCATTATGAAATATCTAACTTTGCAAAAGAAAATATGGAATCAAAACATAATATAAATTGCTGGGAACAAAAAGAATATATAGGACTAGGGATTGCTTCACATTCATATGTTGAAAATATCAGATATGGAAATACAAGTAATCTAGAAAAATACATAGAAAATAAAGACTTTGCAAATGAACAAGAATTAGAAACTAAAAAAACAAGAATAATAGATGAAGTACAATCAAAAGAAGATATAAAAAAAGAATATATGATGCTTGGATTAAGAAAAATTAAAGGTGTTAAGATTTCAAAATTCAAAGAAAAATTTGGAGAAAATCCAATATATATTTTTAGAAATGAATTAGAAAAACTAGTAAAAGAAAATTTAATAATAGTAGATGGAGATAATATTTATTTAAGTAATAAAGGATTAGATTTAGCAAATTTAGTTTTTGAAGAATTTATATAAATAAAATAAGACATTGAGAGATTAAAGCTTAATGTCTTTTTTTGTATTATTATAATATAAGAAAGAAAGAAGAAATTAATCGAAAAATTTACTAAAAAATAAAACTTGATTGTGAAATAAAAATGAGTTACAATAAGTAGAAATACAGAAGTATTAGGAGATATAGTAAAAAAAGTAAAAGACGAGAAGTCAAAAGAGGAACTAAAGAGAATGATATATTATATATATCAAGAAAAAATAGGAGAAGAGAAGACAAAAGAATTAATAGAAAAATTGAAGGAAGGTGAGAATATGAAACTAGCAGTAGAAAAAATGTTAGATAGAGAATATGCTGCAAGAGATAGGAAGTCACGACAAGAAGGAAGAGAAGAAGGAAAACAAGAGGGGAAAAAAGAAGCGGTATTAATTTTAGCAAAGAAAATGGTAAAAGAAAAAATTGATATAAATCTGATAATGAAAATAACAGGATTAAAAAAAGAACAATTAATGTAAAATAAAAAAGAAAAAATGTTCGCAAAAACTATTGACAAAATAAAAATTGCAATATAGAATAAAGGCGAACATTTTTTTAGGAGGTTTATATATGATAGGAACATTACATATAAGAAACATAGGTATAATCGAAGACTTAAGTATTGATTTAAATAATGGCTTAAATGTACTAACAGGAGAAACAGGAGCAGGAAAAACCTTAATTATAGATTCATTGCAAATAATTTCAGGTGGAAGATTTTCAAAAGATATGATAAGAAAAGGAAAAGAAAATTCTTTTGTTGAATTATGTATGTATGAAGAAAAATCAGAAGAATTTCAAGATGGAACAATAATAGTTTCAAGAGAAATAAATATTAATGGGAAAAATATGTGTAAAATAAATGGAAGAATGGTAACAGTAAGCCAATTAAAAGAATTTATGTCAAAATATATAGAAATACATGGACAAAATGACAATCAAAATCTATTAGATAATAAATTACATCTTACATATTTAGATGGCTTTATTGGTGAAAAAATAAAAAAATTAAAAGATGAATATTTAAAACTATATTTAGAATATAAAAAAGTTTTAAAAAATTTAGCAGAAAACTTTGGGGATGATAAAGAAAGACAAAGAAAATTAGACTTACTAAATTATCAATTAAATGAAATAGAAGAAGCAAAATTAAAGAAAAACGAAGAAGAAGAATTAGAAGAAAAAAGAAAAATATTTTTAAACTCAGAAAAAATATCAGAAAATTTAAATAATGCAGATAATCTAATTGGAGAAAATGCAATAGATAGTATAAGTATGGCAATAAGAGCATTAGAAAAAATAGAAAATATCGATAAAAAATATGAAAAAACAAATACAAATTTAAAAAGTATGTATTATGAATTGCAAGAACTTGCAAGAGATATAAACTCATATAAGCAAGATATATATTTTGATGAAGATGAGAGAAATTTTGTAGAAGAAAGATTAGGACTAATATTTTCATTAAAGAGAAAATATGGAAATACAATAGATGAAATCTTAAAATATAAAGTAGAACTAGAAGAAGAAATAAATAAAATAAAAAATTTAGAAGGATATATAAATAATTTAAATGTAGAGAAAAAAGAATTAGAAAATAAAATGAATATCTTAGCAGAAGAACTATATAAAATAAGAAAACAATATTCAATAATTTTAAGTAAAAATATAAATAAAGAATTAGAAGAACTAGAAATGAAAAATGCAAAAATAAATATTCATGTAGAAAAACAAGATGAGTTTTTAAAAACAGGAAAAGATAAAGTTTCATTTTATATTACAACAAATATAGGAGAAGAAGAAAAAGAATTATCAAAAATAGCATCAGGAGGAGAGATGTCAAGAACAATGCTTGCAATAAAGAAAGTTTTAGCAGATTCAGATAAAATGCCTATTTTAGTTTTTGATGAAATTGATACAGGAATAAGTGGGAAAGCTGCAAACTCTGTTGCAGATAAATTAAAAGCAATTTCTAAAAAACATCAAATATTATGTATTTCTCACTTGCCAAATATTGCAGCAATTGCAGATTATAACTACTTTATAAGTAAAGAAGTAAAGGAAGAAAGAACAAAAACTAATATAAAACTTTTAAAAGAAGAAGAGGTAATAAAAGAACTTGCAAGAATATCATCAGGAGAAATAAATGAAGTAACTTTAAAATATGCAGAAAAATTAAGAAGCAAAAAAGCATCATAAACTATTGTATAAACTTAAAAAACATGGTATAAAATATAGGTAAAACAAAAATTAAAGGAGGACAAAAAATGAAAGAAGTTTTAGAAATAACAGATGTAAGAGCATTAGAGATTTTAGACTCAAGAGGAAATCCAACAGTTCAAGTTGAAGTAAGAACAGAAGGGGGATTTAAAGGTATTGCTTCTGTACCATCAGGAGCATCTACAGGAAGCTTTGAAGCAGTTGAATTAAGAGATGGAGACAAGAACAGATACTTAGGAAAAGGAGTTTTAAAAGCTGTAGAAAATGTAAACAAAAAAATTGCAAAAGAATTAATAGGAATGAATGTTTATGAACAAGAAAAAATAGATACAAAAATGTTAGAAATAGATGACACACCAAATAAATCAAACTTAGGTGCAAATGCAATACTTGGGGTTTCACTAGCTGTAGCAAAAGCTGCTGCAGACTCATTAGGAATAGAACTATATCAATATATAGGTGGAATTAATGGAACTAAACTTCCTGTTCCTATGATGAATATACTAAATGGTGGAAAACATTCAGATAATAATATAAGTATTCAAGAATTTATGATTATGCCAATTGGAGATATAACATTTTGCGAAAGACTAAGAAGAGGAGCAGAAATTTATCATACACTTAAAAAAGTATTAAAAGAAAAAGGATTTAGTGTTGCAGTAGGAGACGAAGGCGGTTTTGCTCCAAACTTAGAAAATGAAGAACAAGCACTAGATGTAATAATAGAAGCAATCAAAAAAGTTGGATATGAACCAGGAAAAGATGTAGTTTTAGCATTAGATATAGCAAGTACAGAAATGTATGATGAAGCTAAAAAAATAGGAAAAGACGGATATTATTTCTGGAAAACAGATATATTTAAAACAAAACAAGAAATGGTAGAATATATTGCTACATTATGTGAAAAATATCCAATAGTTTCAGTAGAAGATGGACTAGCAGAAGAAGACTGGGAGACATGGAAAGAACTAACAGAAAAATTAGGAAATAAAGTTCAATTAGTAGGAGATGACCTATTTGTTACAAACAAACAAAGACTAAGAAGAGGAATAGAAAAGAGTGTTGCAAATGCTATTTTAATAAAACTAAATCAAATAGGAACTTTAACAGAAACTCTACAAACAATAGCCTTAGCAAAAGAAAATGGATATAACACAATAATATCTCATAGATCAGGAGAAACAGAAGATACAACAATTGCAGATATTGCAGTTGCAGTAAATAGCGGGCAAATAAAAACAGGAGCACCATGTAGAACAGATAGAGTAGCAAAATATAACAGATTACTATATATTGAAAATGAATTAAATATAAATAATCAATAAAAATTTAATATAATAAAAATAGTAGGATTTAACTTCCTACTATTTTTATTTCCTATAATATTGTATAAGATTATATAATACTAATATTTCATCTTCTTATTTAAAATTGTTAATTTAACAAGTGAATATACTAAAAATCCTCCTGCAACTGCTATTAATGAAATAAATATTCTAGTTCCTGCTTTAGGTAATACTACAGGTGGTTCAGAAAGTTTTAATTTTGGTGTAACATCTGAAGTACTTTCTTTAGGATTATTATTTACATCTGTATATGAAATATCAACTTTTTCGTTTGTATCTAAAATCTTTCCAACGATGCTAGAGTCAAAGTTTTCTTTTAATTTTAAAGTATATTGAACTGTTGCAGTTTTTCCATATTCTAATTCTGGAATAGTCCAAGTAATTGAGTTGTTTTCTTTATTTACTTCTGCTGAAATTTCTCCAATGTTTGCTTCTTGGATATAAGCAAATTCAAAGTTATCAATAATTTCTTTTGGGAAGTAATCTGTAATTGTAATATCTTTTAAGCTTGCTCCTGTTGGTAATAAAGAGTTATATATATCATCTGTAATTGTTGTTTCAACTTGGTCATCTGTTACATAATAGAAATGTCCTGCAGTTGGATTTTCTGGTGTTCCAAAAATCATATTTATTATTTCTGCATAAGTTCTATCAGTAGCAACTGGTTTACCATTTGGATTATCAATACCAGTAAGCATTGTGATTAAATTAATTCCACTATTTTTTATAGTTTCTAATTTTGCTTTTGTTTTTTCAATAACAACATCTGAATAATATTTATTATCATAATCAAGTGCGATATTTGGTACACCATCTGTTAAAACTATCATATATTTATTATTGTCTTCTTTACTAAATTGTTCCATTGCAAGAGTTAAACCTGCATCTAAGTCTGTTCTTGGCCCATTTTTTGGAATGTTAGAAATGGCATTAGTTAAAGTATTAACATCATTGCTTAAAGGATTAACAACAGATGCATCTTCAATAGTTGCTTCTAAACTTTGTTCTGTATTAGATGAAAAGCTAACAATTCCTATTTTTAAATTAGTATTATCTTCTAACAATTTTGAAACTAAAGTTTTAGCAGCTTCATAAACTAAATCACTTCTTATTTCTCCATTTTCAACTTCATTATTCATACTATCTGAGTTGTCAATTACAAGCATTAATTCACCATTTGGTTTAGCTCCAAGTTCTTCATTTGTTACTTTTAATTCTAAAGTAACCTCTTTATTTTTTAAATCTTCACTTACTAAACTCTTTTGGAATTTTGAATTTTCTCCAATATCAATAGTACAAACTGGTTTTTCTACAACTTCCATTTGAACCGTACTATATGTTGCAAGAGAAAGAGTAGATGTAAGTATTAAAATTAGCATTAAAAATATTCCTAAAACAATTTTTTTATTCATAAAAATCCTCTCCTTAAACATTCTTCATAATATATATTCTAACATAAACTTAAAAAATTACAACAAAATATGACAAAAAAATAAATTTGTAAAGAAATTGTAAAAAACGAAGAAAATATAAAAGAAATATTTTACAAAAAACTTTATAAAAATAACTAAACCCCCTTGAAATAAGAGGTAAATTGTGGTAAAATAAGAAAGTGTTGAAAATAAAATTAAAAATAGATAAACCAATTAAAAAGCAAAGTATATATATTAATAAACATATTACAAGAGAAAAATGGTCATAGGCTGAAAGCCATTTAATATGAATATATAGAAATTTCACTTTTTAGGTCTTTTTCTGAAGAAGTCATAGATAGTAGGAAAAAGCGGTTGTACCGTTAAAACTTTAAATGAGGTTAGTAAAAACTAATAAAATTAGGTGGTACCACGGAGAATAAAAGTCATTTCGTCCTAAAAAGTATGGACAAATGGCTTTTTTTGAAGCAAATCAAGTAAAACAAATGATTAAATTTTAAATAAAATTTAAATCAAGGATGTGAAAAAGATGAATAAACAAAAAGTTTTAGTAAACTATTTCGATTCTGCAAAATATAATGATGAAGAAATATTAGAAAGTGTAGAAAATACAAAAAAAGAATTTGATAAAAAGAAAATAGATGTAAACATTAAACTAAATGAATATGGTGTTTATGTAATTACATACTATTTTAAAACAAAAGAAAACATATATCAAAAAATCAAAATAAAAATAAAAGAAAAAAGAAAAGAAAAAA
>CALXCM010000012.1 GCA_944386785.1 uncultured Clostridia bacterium
GAAAAAGAATTAGGTGAACTAAAAACAGAATTATTTAAATTAAAATTTAGTTTAGCTACAAATGGATTAGATAATCCTATGAAAATAAAAGAAGTTAAAAAAGATATAGCTAAAATAAATACAGTATTAACAGAAAGAAAAATTGCAGACACAAAGAAAGCATAATAGCTAAGAAAGGAGAAATCTAAATGGAAGAAAGAAATCTTCGTAAAGTTATGATTGGAACAGTTAAATCTAACAAAATGGATAAAACAGTTGTAGTAGCTGTAGAAACAAGTGTTAGACATAATGTATATGGAAAAACTGTTAAAACAACATATAAATTAAAAGCTCATGATGAAGAAAATGCTTGCCAAATAGGTGATAAAGTAAAAGTAATGGAAACAAGACCACTTTCTAAAGATAAAAGATGGAGAGTAGTTGAAATCCTAGAAAAAGCAGATATAAAATAATTATGAATAATTAAAGAAGGGAGGAACCATTAATGATACAACAACAAACAAGATTAAAAGTAGCAGACAACACAGGAGCAAAAGAAATTATGTGTATTAGATGTTTAGGTGGATCATATAGAAAAACATCAAATATAGGTGATGTAATAGTTGCTTCAGTTAAATCAGCAACACCAGGTGGAGTTGTTAAAAAAGGTGATGTTGTAAAAGCTGTAATAGTAAGATCTAAAAAAGGATTAAGAAGATCAGATGGTTCATATATAAAATTTGATGAAAATGCAGCTGTAATAATAAGAGATGACGGAACTCCAAGAGGAACTCGTATCTTTGGACCAGTTGCAAGAGAATTAAGAGAAAAGGACTATATGAAAATACTTTCATTAGCTCCAGAAGTTTTATAAGAAAAGGAGGTAATCTCTAATGAGAATAAAAAAAGGCGACAATGTAATGGTTTTATCAGGAAATGATAAAGGTAAAACAGGAGAAGTTTTAGAAGTATTACCAAAAGAAGATAAAATCGTTGTTAAAGGCGTAAATGTAAGAAAAAAACATGTTAAAGCAAGACGCCAAGGTGATGAAAGTGGAATTATATCAGTAGAATGCAGTATTCCATCATCAAAAGTAAATGTTGTATGCCCAAAATGTGGAAAAACAACAAAAGTTGGATATAGTATAGAAAAAGACGAAAAAGTTCGTATTTGTAAAAAATGCGGTGCTAAATTAAAATAGGAAAGGAGGATTAATTCATAATGGAAACATTAAAAGAACAATATGTAAAAGAAGTAATCCCAGCAATGATGAAAAAATTCGAATATAAATCAATTATGGAAGTTCCAAAATTAGACAAAGTTGTAATAAATATTGGATTAGGAGATTTAAAAGAAAATCCAAAATCTTTAGAAAATGCAATGAACGATTTAGCTCAAATAACAGGTCAAAGACCAGTTGTAACAAAAGCTAAAAAATCAATAGCAGCATTTAAATTAAGAGAAGGTGCAAATATCGGATGCAAAGTAACATTAAGAGCAGGAAAAATGTATGACTTTGTTTATAAATTATTCAATGTTGCACTTCCAAGAGTTAGAGATTTCAGAGGAGTATCAAATAACTCATTTGATGGAAGAGGAAATTACTCAATGGGTGTTAAAGAACAATTAATATTCCCAGAAATTGAATACGATAAAGTAGATAAATTAAGAGGAATGGATATAATCTTTGTAACAACAGCTAAAACAGACGAAGAAGCTAAAGAATTATTAACATTATTAGGAATGCCATTCAAAAATTAATTTACTTGTAATCTAAGAAAGGAGTAAAAATATGGCTAAAAAATCAATGAAAGTAAAACAAGCAAGACCACAAAAATACAAAACAAGAGAATATAACAGATGTAAAATATGTGGTAGACCACATGCATATATTAGAAAATATGGTATATGCCGTGTATGTTTTAGAGAATTAGCACATAAAGGAGAAATACCAGGAGTTAAGAAAGCTAGCTGGTAAAAAAATAAATGAAAAAGAAGAAAAGGAGGTAAGTAATTAATGAATATTACAGATCCAATCGCAGATATGTTAACAAGAATTAGAAATGCAAATAGTTCAAAACATAAAACAGTAGATATTCCAGCATCAAACATGAAATTAGGAATAGCTGAAATATTATTTAAAGAAGGATATATAAAATCTTATGAAGAAATAAAAGATAATACTCAAGGAATTATAAGAATTACTCTAAAATACGATGAAAAAGGAACAAGAGTAATAGATGGATTAAAAAGAATTAGTAAACCAGGATTAAGAGTATATGCATCTAAAGACGAATTACCAAGAGTATTAAACGGATTAGGAATAGCTATAATTTCTACATCAAAAGGATTAAAAACAGACAAAGAAGCAAGAGAACTAGGAATAGGTGGAGAAGTATTAGCTTACATTTGGTAGAAAATTTCAAAAAGGAGGGAAAACAAAATCATGTCAAGAATAGGAAATAAACCTATTACAGTACCAGAAGGTGTTGAAGTTAAAATAGATGGACACAAAATTACTGTAAAAGGACCAAAAGGAACTTTAGAAAGAGAAATAAACAAAAATATTTCTTTAGAAATGAATGAAAATGAAATTAAAGTTATAAGAAAAGATGACGAACCACAAAATAGAAGTTTACATGGTTTGACAAGAACTTTAATTAATAATATGATAATAGGTGTAACACATGAATATTCTAAAGAACTTCAAATAAATGGAGTTGGTTATAGAGTTCAAAAACAAGGAAACAACTTAAATCTAACTTTAGGTTATTCACACCCAGTAATATTTGAAGCACCACAAGGAATAACATTTGATGTTCCAAACCCTAATACAATTATAGTAAAAGGAATTGACAAAGAATTAGTTGGTCAAACAGCAGCAGTTATTAGAACAAAAAGACCACCTGAAGTATATAGAGGTAAAGGTATCAAATATGCTGATGAAGTTATTAGAAGAAAAGAAGGTAAAACAGGTAAATAATTAAAATAAAATTATTCTGAAGAAAGGAGTAAGAAAAATGGTTAAAAAGACAGATAGAAAAATGGAAAGAACAAGAAGACATATTCGTGTAAGAAGAAAAATATCTGGAACAGCTGAAAGACCAAGATTATGTGTGTATAGAAGTAATTCACATATATATGCTCAAATTATTGATGATGTAGCTGGAAATACTCTTGTTCAAGCTTCAACATTAGATAAAGAAATAAAAACAAAACATTCAAATAAAGAAGCTGCTAAAGAAGTAGGAGCATTAATAGCTAAAAGAGCTTTAGATAAAAAAATCGAAACAGTAGTATTTGACCGTGGTGGATATATATATCATGGTGTAGTAAAAGAATTAGCAGAAGCTGCAAGAGAAGGCGGATTAAAATTTTAATAAAAAGGAGGATAACAAAAACCTATGGAAGAAAAGAACAATGAATTAAAAGAAAAAGTTGTTGCTATAAACAGAGTTGCTAAAGTTGTTAAAGGTGGTAGAACTTTTAGATTTAGTGCTGTAGTAGTAGTAGGAGACGAAAATGGTCATGTAGGTGTAGGAAATGGTAAAGCAGCTGAAGTTCCAGAAGCTATAAGAAAAGCAATTCAAGAAGCTAAAAAGAACTTAGTAGAAGTACCAGTTGTTGAAACAACAGTACCACATGAATTTGTAGGAACTTTTGGTAGTGCAAAAGTTATGTTAAAACCTGCTGCAGTAGGTACTGGAGTTATCGCTGGAGGAAGCGTAAGACCAGTATTAGAACTTGCAGGATATAAAAACATAAGAACAAAAGTTATTGGAACAAACAATCCAAGAAATGTTGTTTATGCTACAATAGAAGGTTTAAAATCTATGCAAACTGTAGAATCAGTAGCTAAAAAAAGAGGAAAAAGAGTAGATGAGATATTATAATTTTAGATAAACTTATGTACATATATTAAGGAGGTGCAAAGATGAAACTAGACGAATTAAAACCAGCTGTGAAAAAAGTAAAAAGAAATAGAGTAGGTCGCGGTATGGCTTCTGGAAACGGAAAAACATCAGGAAGAGGTCATAAAGGACAAAAAGCAAGAAGCGGCGGCGGAGTAAGAAGAGGATTCGAAGGTGGACAAACACCTTTATATAGAAGATTACCAAAAAGAGGATTTACAAATATCCATGCTAAAACATATACAGAAGTAACATTAACAATGTTAAATAAATCAAAAGCATCTGATGTTACAGCTGAAAGCCTATTAGAAGAAGGAATCATCGGAAAAATAAATGATGGTATTGTTATTTTAGCAACTGGTAAATTAGAGAAAAAATTAAATGTAAAAGCAAAAAGATTTACAGCTAAAGCAAAAGAACAAATAGAAGCCTTAGGCGGAAAGGCAGAGGTGATTTAATTGTTTAAAACCATAAAAAACGCTATTAAGACACCAGATGTTAGAAAAAGATTATTATACACATTATTACTAGTAGTAATATTTAGATTAGGATGTTATATTACTGTACCAGGAGTAAACAGTATTGCATTAAATGATGCAATGGGAAATACAAATGGTATAGCAGGATTAATTGACTTAATATCAGGAGGAGCTTTCTCAAGATTTTCTCTATTTGCAATGTCAATTACTCCATATATCACAGCATCAATTGTTATTCAGTTATTAGCAATGATAATTCCATCTCTTGAAAAATTAACAAAAGAAGGTGGAGAACAAGGTAGACAAAAAATAAACAGATACACAAAAATAGTAACAATTATCCTTGCATTAGTTGAAGGAATAGGAATTTATCTATCATATAGAGGAGCAGGAATCTTTGTTGATGACTCATTCTTAACAGGAGCTTTAGTTGTTACAGGATTAGTAACAGGAACATCAATTCTTATGTGGCTTGGAGAACAAATCACAGCTAAAGGAATTGGAAACGGAATATCATTATTAATCTTTATAGGTATAATTTCAGGATTACCAGCAGGAGTAACAACTCTATGGAGCCTAATTATGCCACAAACAGGATTTAGTACAACAGGATTATTAACAGCAATAGGAATTGTTATTGGAGCAATTATTTTAGTTGCAGGAGTTGTATTTGTACAACAAGCTGAAAGAAGAGTTCCAGTACAATATTCTAAAAAAGTAGTAGGAAGAAAAATGGTTGGAGCACAAAGTACTCACATTCCATTAAAACTTGCTATGGCAGGTGTAATGCCAGTTATCTTTGCAAGTAGTTTTATGACTTTCCCTGCTATGATTATACAAATATTTGTACCAGATATAGCATCACAAACAGGATTTTTAGCAGGACTATATAATTTCTCAATTGCTACATCAACATCAAATGTACCAATTGGTTATTCAATAGCAAATGCTATAGTTTACCTATTATTAATTTTAGGATTTACATTTTTCTATACTTATGCTACATTTAATCCAGCAGAAGTATCAAACAATATTAAGAAAAATGGTGGATTTATACCTGGTATAAGAGCAGGAAAACCAACAACAGAATATTTATCATCAATAATATCAAAATTAACATGGTTTGGAGGATTTTTCTTAGCAGTAATTGCAATTATTCCAATGCTTCTAAGATTTACAAGCCTAAATATTGCATTTGGTGGTACATCAATATTAATCGTTGTAGGTGTTGCGCTAGAAACTGTACAACAACTAGAATCACAATTAGCTATGAGACACTATAAAGGATTTTTAGAGTAGATAAAAAGTAGGACGGAGAAAAAACTTTTAGTTTTTCTCTGTCTTAAAGTGTTTAATAATTTTTCCCATATTTATATAAGAAAATGTAAATATGGTAAAGATTATTTAAATAAAATAATCTTAAAACTAAAACAAAGGTAAAGGAAGTGTTTATATGGTAATCATTATGTTAGGTGCGCCAGGAACAGGAAAAGGTACAATAGCAAAAATATTGTCAGAAAACCTAAATATACCACAAGTATCGACAGGAGATATTTTTAGAAAACATATAAAAGAAGGGACAGAGCTTGGAAAAATAGCAGAAAGCTATATTTCTAAAGGACAATTAGTAGCAGATGATGTTACAATTGGATTAGTAAATAGTAGATTAGACGAAAAAGATGTACAAAATGGAATTATTTTAGATGGATTTCCAAGAACAGTAAAACAAGCAGAAGCTTTAGACGAAATGTTAGCAAAAAGAAATAAAAAAGTTGATATGGTAATAAACTTAACAACACCAGAAGAAGAAATAATAGAAAGAATAGTAAATAGAAGAATTTGTTCAAACCCAGATTGTAAAACAGTATATAATATTATATTAAACCCACCTAAAAAGGAAGGTATATGTGATGTATGTGGACATGAACTGATTCAAAGAAAAGATGATAATGTAGAAACAGTAAAGAAAAGACTACAAAATTATTTTATGCAAACAAGTCCACTAGTAGAATATTACGAAAAACAAGGAACACTAAAAACAGAAGAAGTAAGTAAATCAATAAATAGATTAGGTGGAGATGTTGCAAAAGACATTTTAGAAAACTTAAAAAGATAGAATGGAAGGATAGAAATGGTAACAATAAAATCAAAAAGAGAAATAGAATTAATGAGAAATGCTTGCAAAGTTGTTGCTATACTATATGATGAATTAGAAAAGAAAATAAAACCAGGAATGACAACTCTAGAAGTTGATAAATTAGCTGAAGAAATAATAAGAAGAGAAGGAGCGATTCCAGCAGAAAAAGGATATGACATAGGAATAAAAGGAATTCCTCCATTTCCAGCTTCAATTTGTATATCAATAAATGATGAAGTAATCCATGGAATACCTTCAAAATATAGAACAATAAAAGATGGAGATATTGTAAGTATTGATACAGTAGCTCTAAAAGATGGATTTAATGGAGATGCTGCAAGAACATTTATGATAGGAAATGTTTCAAAAGAAGCAAAAAGATTAGTAGAAGTAACAAAACAAGCCTTTTTTGAGGGAATAAAATATGCAAAACCAGGAAATAGAATAGGTGATGTATGTCATGCAATTGGTGAATATGTACATTCACAAGGATATTCAGTAGTAAGAGAATTTCAAGGTCATGGAATAGGAAGACAAATGCATGAAGATCCAGGTATACCAAACTATGGAAAAGCAGGAAGAGGAATAAGATTAGAACCAGGTATGACATTAGCCATAGAACCTATGGTAATTGCGGGAAAACCAAACATTTTAGAGCTTGACGATGGATGGACAATAGTAACAGAAGATGGAAGTTTAGCAGCACATTATGAAAATACAATTTTAATTACAGAAAAAGAGCCAGAAGTATTGACAATACTAAAAAAATAATATATACTATAGTAGTTAAAATACAAAATTGCGATATTTCGCTCAAAAATCAAAAAAAGCTTTTTATAGGAGGGATTTAAATTGGCAAAAGAAGATGTTATAGAAGTAGAAGGAACAGTAGTAGAAGCACTACCAAATACAAATTTTAAAGTAGAGCTTGAAAATGGACATCAAATTCTAGCCCATATCTCAGGAAAGCTAAGAATGAATTATATCAAAATTTTGCCTGGAGACAAAGTAAAAGTAGAACTTTCTCCATATGATTTAACAAGAGGAAGAATTACTTGGAGGGCAAAATAATCAAAAGAAAATTTTAAATTAAGAAATTAACCCAAAAATATATATAAATGGCCTACAAAGCCAAGGAGGTGCTAAAAATGAAAGTAAGACCATCAGTAAAAAAGATGTGTGACAAATGTAAAGTAATTAAAAGAAAAGGTGTAATTAGAGTTATTTGTGAAAACCCTAAACACAAACAAAGACAAGGATAGTCTTTAAATTTAGTTTATAACACAAATTAGGTAGCGGCTGTAACCTTAAAGGTTTTATCAATTTGTGTTTATATATATGTCTTTTTTAGTTTTTAAAGAGATTGGGGTAAACACCAATGCATTTCACCTTTAAAAATCAAAAGGCAAAAGCAAAAAATTATGGAGAATATTAATTCTCTTTTACAAATTAAACGGAGGTGCAAAAAAATATGGCTCGTATAGCAGGAGTAGATTTACCTAGAGAAAAAAGAGTAGAAGTAGGACTAACATATATCTATGGAATAGGATTATCAAGTTCTAAAAAAATTCTTGAAAAAGCTGGAGTAAATCCAGATACAAGAGTTAAAGACTTAACAGACGAACAAGTAAATGACATAAGAAAGATATTAGATGAATCATATACTGTAGAAGGTGACTTAAGAAGAGAAGTTGCTCTTAACATAAAAAGACTTACAGAAATCGGATGCTACAGAGGATTAAGACATAGAAGAGGTCTTCCAGTAAGAGGTCAAAGAACAAAAACTAATGCTAGAACAAGAAAAGGTCCTAGAAAATTAGTAAGCAAAAGCAAAAAAGCTTAAAAATTAATTAAAATAATGATTAATTAAAATAGAGAAGTTTAAGAATAAAATCTTGAATAAGGAGGAAATAAGCAAAATGGCTAAAAATGTGACAACTAAAAAAGTAGCTAGAAGAAATAGAAAAAACATAGAAAAAGGATCAGCACATATTCATTCTAGTTTCAATAATACAATAGTTACAATAACAGATACTCAAGGAAATACAATTTCTTGGGGTAGTGCTGGTGGATTAGGATTTAAAGGTTCTAGAAAAAGCACACCATTTGCAGCAGGACAAGTTGCAGAAACAGCAGCAAAAACTGCTATGGAACATGGTTTAAAATCTGTTGAAGTATTTGTTAAAGGACCAGGAGCTGGACGTGAAGCTGCAATCAGAGCACTTCAAACAGCAGGTTTAGAAATAAGTGCTATTAAAGATGTAACACCAATTCCACATAATGGTTGTAGACCACCAAAAAGAAGAAGAGTATAATTTAAATAATAGAAGGAAAAGGTAAAGAAAGGAGTTTAAAAATGGCAAGATATAAAGACGAACAATGTCGTAGATGCCGTAGAGAAGGACAAAAATTGTTCTTAAAAGGTGATAGATGTTATTCTGATAAATGTAGTATTTCAAGAAGAAATTATGCACCAGGACAACATGGACAAAAAAGAGCAAAACTTTCTGAATACGGAACTCAATTAAGAGAAAAACAAAAAACAAAAGCATATTATGGAGTAGGAGAAAAACAATTTAGAAAATATTTTGAAATGGCTTCTAATAAAAAAGGTGTAACAGGTGAAAACTTATTACAAATATTAGAAAGTAGATTAGACAATGTTGTTTATAGATTAGGCTTTGGAACATCTAGAGCACAAGCTAGACAATTTGTAACACATGCTCAATTTGAAGTAAACGGTAAAAAAGTAAATATCCCATCTTATTTAGTTAAAGCAGGAGATGTAATAACTGTAAGAGAAAACAAAAAAGATAATACTACATTAAAAGCAAATGTAGAAGAAACAGAAAAAAGACCAGTTCCAGCTTGGCTAGAAAAAGATAGTAAAAACTTAAGTGGTAAAGTAGTAAGATTAGCAGCTAGAGAAGACATTGATATTCCAATCGAAGAACATTTAATAGTAGAGCTTTACTCAAAATAATAGTATATAAAATTTTGTTTTACTTTAAATATCAAGAGCGTTATATAATTTGAGAAAAAAGTCTCAAATATTAGGAGGTAAAAATGATAGAATTCGAAAAGCCAAATATTGAATGTCTAGAAGTAAATGATAGCAATAATTATGCTAAATTTGTTTGTGAACCATTAGAAAGAGGTTATGGAGTAACAATAGGAAATTCTCTTAGAAGAATTTTACTTTCATCACTTCCAGGATGTAGTATAACAAGTGTAAAAATTGATGGAGTATTACATGAATTTTCTACAATACCAAATGTTGTAGAAGATGTTCCAGAAATCATTGTTAATTTAAAAAATGTTAGAATGAAATTTGATGGAAATGAAGAAAAAATATTAAGAATTGATTTCAAAGGAGAAGGAGAAGTTACAGCAGCAGATATAATGACAGATGGTACTGTTGAAATCTTAAATCCAGATTTACATATAGCAACAGTTTCTGAAGGTGGAAACCTAAAAATGGAAATGACAGCAGATAGAGGAAGAGGATATAACTCAGCAGAACAAAATAAAAAACCAAATCAAGATATATCTGTACTTCCAATAGACTCAATTTATACACCAGTTAAAAAGGTAAATTATCAAGTAGAAAATACTAGAGTAGGACAAATGGTTGATTATGATAAATTAACAATTGAAGTATGGACAGATGGTAGCTTAAAAGCTCATGAAGCACTTAGCTTAGCAGCTAAAGTTATGACTGGACACTTAGAACAATTTATAGATTTATCAGAAGCAACAAAAAATACTCAAGTTATGATTGAAAAAGAAGAATCTAAAAAAGAAAAAGTTCTTGAAATGTCAATAGAAGAATTAGAATTATCAGTTAGATCATTTAACTGTTTAAAAAGAGCAGGAATTGCTACAGTTGAAGATTTAACTAATAAAACTGAAGCAGACATGATGAAAGTAAGAAATTTAGGAAAGAAATCATTTGATGAAGTAACTGCAAAATTACATTCTTTAGGATTAGATTTTGCAAAGGAAGATGAATAAAAACTAGAAGTTAAAGGAAGGTGAAAAAATTGGCAACTAATAGAAAATTAGGAAGAACAACAGATATAAGAATGGCAATGCTAAAAACATTAACATCTGACCTAATTGCAAATGGAAAAATAGAAACAACATTAGCTAGAGCAAAAGAAGTAAAAGCAATAGCTGATAGTTTAATTTCATTAGCAATCAAAGAAAAAGATAATTTTGAAATGGTTGATGTTAAAGTTGTAAAAGCTAAATTAGATTCAAAAGGAAATAAAGAAACTGAATTAGTAAAAAGCAAAAATGGAAAAGAATATCTAAAAGTAGTAAAAGAAACAACTACAGAAAAAAGACAAAAAGATATGCCAACAAGATTAAATGCAAGAAGAAAAATGATGAGAAAATTAAATAAAGTAAAAGATAGCGAAGGTAAAAATATAGACTTACCATCAAAACTATTTAATGAAATCGCTCCTAAATATGCAGGAAAAAATGTAGGAGGATATACAAGAATAGTAAAAGCTGGACCAAGAAGAGGAGACGGTGCAGAAGTCGCTATATTACAATTAATATAATTTAATTATCAATAAAAGAACTACCACAATATTAAAAGGTAGTTTTTTTATTGTGACAAATATAAAATATAAATCATATAATAAACCATAGGAGGAAGAGAAAATGGAATTTATACTAAATGTAGTATTTTGGACTCTTGCCATCTATGGTTTATTTGAGATTATAAAAAACATAATATATATATTTACATATACAAAATTCAAAGCAGATGGAATATATATAATAATAGCAGTAAAAAATCAAGAAGAAAGAATAGAAGGATTTTTACGCTCTACATTATTTAAAATATTATATGGTAAAGAAGAATATTTAAGAAATATAATAGTTGCAGACTTAGAATCTAAAGATAATACAAAAGAAATAGCAAAAAGACTATCAAAAGAATATGATTGTCTAAAAGTCATAACTTGGAGAGAGTGTAAAGATGTGATGGACAATGTAAATGAAAGCTAATGATTTTTGAAAAAATACGTAAAATGTGGTATAATTAAGTAAGGGACTAAATTGGGTCCAAAAGCAGGAGGAAATATGACAAACTTAAGTAAGCGGAGCTATCCGCCTAAATTCCAACCACAAAAATGGGATAACTATTCTAAAACAGGATGTTATACATATGCTTTAAACATTAAGAAAAAAGATTTCTTTTTAGTAGGAGATTTTATAGGGAAAAGATGTACATATCGGACAAATGTTAAAGATTTACTAAAAACATTTAGGTTAGAAGTAAAAACTTTAGGATTTTCCGTAAGAGAAATACAATTAGAAGATTTAGAACATCTAAAACCTGGAGAATATGCAATCTATCTAAAAAGAGACAAGCAAATTGGATATTATCATTTTTTTAGGAGAGATTCAAATGGAGTTTGGTCTCATAAACACCCAGATGAAGATCCAGAAGAAATTGACTTAATGGAAGAAGAATATGTATATGAAGATAACTTTTTTGTAAGAGGTTGGTTATTTGCACTAAAAGTAAAAGACAGGTGATTAATTAATCATCTATCTTTTCTTTTTTTGTAAAAATATAATTGCAAAAACAAGTGTTTTGTGATAGACTAATAAAAGTTAGGATAGGAGAAGATGAATGGAATTAGAAGGAGAAGTAATATCAATAATATATAAAAATGATATAAATAGCTATACAATAGCTGACTTTGAAACAGAAGAAGATATCATTACAGTAGTTGGATATTTGCCATTTGTATCACAAGGAGACTCATTAAAAATAATTGGAAAATTTGTAGAACATAAATCATATGGAAGACAATTTAAAATAGATACATTTGAAAAATTAATGCCAAAAACATTAGGAGCATTAGAAAGATATTTAGCAAATGGCAATATTAAAGGTGTTGGAGAAAAAATAGCAAAAAGAATTATAAACAAATTTGGAGATGAAACAATATCCGTTTTAAGAGATACACCTTTAAGATTAGCAGAAATAAAAGGAATATCAGAATCAAGAGCAAAAGAAATCTCAGAAAGTTTTATAGAAAAATGGGAAGTATGGCAAATTGTTGGTTTTTTGGATAGGTTCGGAATAGGTGCAGAATATGCAAAAAAAGTATATGATTTACTTGGAATAAATGCAATAGAAGAAATAAAAAAAGACCCATATATATTAATAGATATAGCAAGAGGGGTAAACTTTAAACAAATAGATAAAATGGCACTAGATATTGGGATAACATATAATGAGCCCAAAAGAGTAGAAAGTGGAATAAAATTTGTGCTAATTTCAGATACATATAACGGAAATTCATGTACAAAAATAGATGACTTAATACAATTAGTTGTAAATCTATTAGATGTAAATAGTGAAGATGTAGAAGATGGATTAATTAACTTAAAAGCAAAAGGAGAAATAATATTAAAAGAAATAGAAGAAGAACAATATATATATTTAGAACAATTTTTCAATACAGAATTAGAAATTGCATTTAGAATGAAAAGACTACAAAAAGCAAAAAACATGAAAAAAATACCTAAAATAGAAAATATGCTTGAAAAATTTGAAGACGAATCAAAATTAACACTTTCAGAAAAACAAAAACAAGCAATAAAAGCAATAAATGATGACAATGTAGTAATAATTACAGGAGGTCCAGGAACAGGAAAAACTACAATAATAAAAACAATAATAGATATATATGAAGAAAAAGGATATAAAGTAGTTTTAGCAGCTCCAACTCGGAAGAGCAGCAAAAAGAATGACAGAAACCACAAACAAAGAAGCATCAACACTTCATAGATTATTAGAAATAGGAAAAATAGATGAAGATAGTATGTATAAAAAAATAACAGACTATGAAGGAGCACCAATAGATGCAGACTTAATAATAGTAGACGAAATGTCTATGGTTGATATGTTTTTAATGAATTGTTTATTAAAATGTATATATCAAGGAACAAAACTAATATTAGTAGGAGACGAAGACCAATTACCATCAGTAGGTCCGGGAAGTGTATTAAAAGATTTCATACATTCTGAAGAAATAAAAACAGTTCACTTAGATAAAATTTTTAGACAAGCAGCAAAAAGTAAAATAATTGTAAATGCACATAGAGTAAACGAAGGAAAGTTTTTTCTTTCAAAAGAAGAGGTAGAAGAAGATATGGAAGAAGACTTCTTCTGGATAAATGAAACAAATCAAGAAAAAATGTTAAATGAAGTATTATCACTATCTTCTGGAAGATTAAAAAACTATGGAAATTACGACTTTTTTCAAAACATACAAGTCTTATCCCCTACAAAAAAAGGAATGCTTGGAACTAGAGAATTAAATAAATCACTTCAAGAAAAATTAAATCCAAATATTGACCGGAAGACCAGAAAAAAGTAGCTTAGGAGCTATATTTAGAGCAGGAGATAGAGTGATGCAAATAAAAAATAACTATGACATCTATTGGGAAAAAGAAGGAAAAGGAAACTTAGGAGGAATAAAAAATAAAGAATTAGGAAGCGGAATATTTAATGGAGAAATAGGAACAGTAACAAATGTAGACGAAGTAGAAAAACAAATAGAAGTAAAATTTGATGACGATAAAATAGCTTGGTACGATTTTCAAGAACTAGACCAAATAGAACATAGCTATAGTATTACAATACATAAAGCGCAACGGAAGTGAATTTGATGTAATAATAATGTGCATACCAAAAACAGCACCAATGCTACTTACAAGAAACTTACTATACACAGGAATAACAAGAGCAAAAAAACTTTTAATTGTAATAGGAGCAAAACAAACAGTAGAATACATGATAAAAAACATAGACAGCAAGAAAAGAAACACAGGCCTTTCAAGCTTTTTGAGAGAGTAGAAAGCAAAAAAATTCAGGAATGAGACAAAGAGGGACGGAGCTTTTTTGTCTCATTTTTTTGTGACAAAGGAATATATTTTTTATTAAAATTTTTAAAAATAATTAAATTAAAGTTAAAATTCACAAAAAGTAGTTGAAAGCAATGGAAAAAAGTGGTAAAATGTTTCTTGCGAAAGGAGGAAAAATATTGCCAAGAAAAAGTAGAAAAGTATTAGATAAATTAATTTGCCATAACATTGTTCAGGGAATAAACAAGGAGTTTATATTTAAAACAAATAAAGAGAAAAATAAGTATCTTAATTTATTATATAAATATTATTTAGAATATAAAACAGAAATAATAGCATATTGTATAATGGATAATCATGTACATTTACTAATGTACTCAGATAATATTAATAATATAAGTAATTTTATGAAACAAGTAAATACAATCTATGCAATGAGTTATAATAAAGAACATTCAAGGGTTGGATATGTGTTTCGAGATAGATTTAAATCAATACCAATTTTATCAAAAGAGCAATTATATATTTGCATAAAATATATTCATATGAATCCAGTAAAAGCTAAAATTGTAAAAGAAGAAAAGGATTATAAATATTCTTCATATAATGATTATTTAAATAAATCAGGATTTTTAAGTCAAAATATTTTAAATTTATTACAATATGAAACAAATAACTATATTAATAAATTCAAATCGATTCCATATAAAGATATCTATGATGATAAAATAAATATAGATATGATAATAAAAGATTTCATTCAAAAAGAAAAGACGAATTTTAAAGAGATTAAAAGCAATGATTTAAAATTTAAAAAATTTTTATCTTATATTACTAAAAGAAATTATATGTATTCAAAAGAAGAATTAGCAAAAACTTTTGAAATTAGTAGAGCTACATTATATAGGAAAATAAAGGAGGTTCAATGTGATAACAAATAAAGGAAAACAAAAAATGAGACAAAAATGCTCCGTCCCTCTTTGTCTCAAGACTGTCCCCGAATTTCTCAATTTTATTTATCCACCTAGGTGCGGAATATGTGGAAAGATAAGTGAAAATTTCTTGTGCGTTAAATGTAATAAAGTGCTAGAAGGACAAGCTGTTTTTGGAATTGATAAAACCAAGGCAAATCTAAAAAGTTTTGAAAATCATTTATATATTTTTAAATATGAAGGAATAATAAGAAATATGATAATAAATTATAAGTTTAATGAAAAGTCATATTTATATAAAACTTTTGTAAATTTTTTGTTAAAAAATAAAAAGTTCTTTAAAATTTTAAAATCTTATGATAAAATAGTCCCAGTTCCAATTAGTAAAAAGAGAATGAAAAAAAGAGGATATAATCAAAGTAAACTTATTGCAAATGAACTTTCAAAAAAGCTAGGAATAGATTTAGATTTAAATAACCTTTTAAAAGTAAAAGATATAATAGAACAAAGCAAGCTAGATGGTAGAAACAGAGAAGAAAATATAAAAAATGCTTATTCTCTTTCTACATATGCAATAAGTAAAAAGACTTTAGAAAATAAAAAAATAATATTAATAGATGATGTGTTTACAACGGGAAGTACAGTTGAAGAATGTGCAAAAACTTTAAAAAATGCAAATCCTAAAAAAATAGATGTACTTACTATTGCAAAAGATTAAATAAATTGGAGGAGAGTATGGAAGATTTAGTAGAAAGCATATTAGACTATATTCGTTCAGATTATACAGATTATGCAATTATGATTAATGGAGAATGGGGTTCTCGGAAAAACTCATTTTTGGAATAATAAAATAAAAAAGAAAATAGAATCAATGCAACTAAATGGAAGAAGATATACAACAATATATATGTCTTTATATGGAATATCTAATTTAGAGGAAATTAGTAAAAAAATATTTATAGAGACAACTCAGCTTATGGATAAAAACCTAAGAAAATATATGGATGCAAATGGACAAACTACAATTCCTGAATATGCAAAAACAGGTATTGATATGGCAAACTTTTTTGGTGTTACTCAAAATGGAGATAAAGTCGATTATGGAGAATTTTTCTCAACAGATGATAAAGTTCTTTGTTTTGATGACCTAGAAAGAGCAAATGTAGATGTTATAGATATTTTAGGATATATTAATAATTTTGTTGAACATGACCATATAAAAACAATAATTATATGTAATGAAAAAGAACTTTCAACAAAGTTAAAAAGTTCTAACTTAGAGATGAAAACATTTATAGCAACATATCTTTTAGATAAACAAAATGAATTAAACAAAACAGACAAACCTATGGTAGAAAAGATAAGAGATAAAATAGAGCATGTATTTGATAAAGCAAATGATTATGAAAGAATAAAGGAAAAATTAATAGGGGAAACTTTTGAATATAAGCCAAAGTTTGACTATATCATAAATGGTATTTTAATGAGATATGAAAATGACCCAGACTTAATTCGTTTCCTAAGAGAAAATACAGGCCTAATTATTTCTACATTTAATAAATCAGGAACAAGAAACTTAAGAATTTTAAAACATGCATTAAATGATTTTAAAAAGATTTATGAAATGGTAAATAAATCATATCCAAATACAAACCATAGAGTAATGCAAACTATGCTAATATTTACAATTGCAGTATCTTTTGAAATAAAAGCTCGGAAAAATAACAAAAGACAAATTTGTAAATATTAAAGATAATGAAGAATATAAATCAATTCTTGTATCATCAAGAATCTTAATGGATAACAGACAATTCTATATAAAAGAATTTGATAACAATTATTACTATAACTTTAAATCAGAATATCGTTTCTTTAAATTTATTGAATATTATGTAAGAACTCGTATATTTGATATGAAAATATTTAAAGATAATATGGAAACAATAAGAAACACAATAGATACAGAGAATTTGCCAGCATACAAAAGGCTACTTACAGAAGAATATTGGAAAATTTCTGATGACCAATTTGGTGGAATTATAAATGAAATTCTAGAAAATGTAAAAGAAGGAACTTTAAGTTTAATAGATACAGTAAAAATATTTGCATATTTTAGCTATTTTTCAAGAAAAGGATTAATAGATTATGACTTAAAAACATTAAAAACAGTATTTTTCAATGGAATGAATATTGCTTCATTAAATTCTAAATATTGTGAAAATGTAGATGAAGAATTAGGAAAAATTGCAATAGATGAAGTTGCAGAAGATATGGAAGAGATTTTAAAACATTTTAACATGTTAAATGACCAATTACATGATAAAATGTTCAAAGAAAAAGCAGAAGAAGTAATGAAATGTATTCCAATGAAAATGGAAAACTTTTATGAAAAATTTGATAAAGAATGTATGGATGTTCCAATATTTAAATATTATGACTCATTCCAATTATTCCAAAGAATATCTTGTGCAAGTAATGAAGATATAGTATTAATTAAAGAAAAATTAATAGATAGAGCAGATAAATATACTAAACAAATAGAGCCAGAAATGAAAAATATTAAGCAATTAAAACAAATAATTGATGATTATCTAAAAGGAAAAGATCCTTCAATAAAAATTGTAATGCTTAAAGAATTTTCAGATAGTCTGCAATATATTTTAGATAAGTATAAACCAAGCTTTATACTTAAGAAAGAAGACAAAAAAGAAGAAGTAGAAGAATAATCTACTTCTATTTTTTTAGGCAAAATATGAATAAAAATGAAACAAAAAGAAATAATAAGAATATAAAAAATTGAAACAAAAAGGGAGGAAAATTATGAAGGCAACAGGTGTTGTAAGAAGAATAGATGATTTAGGAAGAGTTGTAATTCCAAAAGAAATTAGAAAAACTTTAAGAATAAAAGAAGGTGACCCATTAGAAATATTTACAGATAGAGAAGGACAAGTAATCCTAAAAAAATATTCCCCAATAGGAGAACTTTCAGAATTTGCTGCAGGATATGCAGAAACACTATCTAAAACAACAGGACATATTGCTTGTATTACAGATAAAGATACAATAATTGCAGTATCAGGTGGCTCTAAAAAAGAATTTTTAGAACAAGATGTAAGTAAAGAATTAGAACAATTAATGGAAGATAGAGAAGTCTACACAAGTGTAGAAAATAGTAATATTGCTATGCCAATAACTAAAAATGATAATAAAGAAAGAAAAAATAATGCACAAGTAGTTTACCCTATAATTTCAAATGGAGATACAATAGGAACAGTAATTTTAATGTCAAAAGAACCAAATGGAAAAATGAATGAAGTTGAAAAAAAGGTTGCACAATCTGCAGCAACATTTTTGGGAAGTCAAATGGAGATATAAAAAATAAAAACAAGTTACTAATAAAAAATGTAGCTTGTTTTTTATTAGAATCAAAATTATAAAATAATAAAAAAATTGAAAAAAAGTTTGACAAAAACATATATTTAATAGATAATAGATATGTAAAAATAGCAAAAGAAAAAAGGCATTAAAATACGAAGGAGGAACAAGAAAAATGTATGTTTTTAATAGAATAACAGTAAATCCACAATTACCAAAAAGAATTGGTAAATTATCAGAAATAGCAAATAATTTATGGTGGTCTTGGAATACAGAATTCTTAAGACTATTCCAATCAATAGATAGAGACTTATGGGAGCAATCAGAAAAAAATCCTGTAAAATTTTTAAAACATGTATCACAAGAAAGTTTAGAAAAAGCAATAGATAATGTTGCATTTTTAAAAGAATATGACAAAGTTGTAGATGATTTTGAAGGATATATGAATAGTAAAAATACATGGTTTGCAAATAAACATCCTGAAAACAAAAACGACTTAATTGCATATTTTTCAGCAGAATATGGACTAGATCAAACAATGCCAATATATTCAGGAGGATTAGGGATTTTATCAGGTGACCATTTAAAATCAGCAAGTGATTTAGGAATTCCACTAGTTGCAGTAGGATTGTTATATAAAAATGGATATTTTAATCAAAAAATAAATGGAGCAGGAGGACAAGAAACAGAATATAAAGATATAGATTTATATAATTTACCAATACATCCTGCAAAAGATGAAAATGGCGAAGATTTAATAATGTATGTTAAATTTCCAAAAAGAAGACTATATCTAAAAGTATGGCAAGTAAATGTAGGAAGAGTAAAACTATATCTATTAGACTCTGACATAGATAAAAATAATCCAGAAGATAGAAATGTAACTTTAAGACTATATGGTGGAGACCAAGAAATGAGAATTCGCCAAGAAATAGTTTTAGGACAAGCAGGTGTTGAATTACTTACAAGATACTTAAAACTAGAACCAACTGTATATCATATGAATGAAGGACATTCAGCATTTTTAACATTAGAAATAATTAAAAATATAATAAAAGAAAAACAAGTTTCATTTAATGTTGCAAAAGATATAGCAAGCTCAAAAACAGTGTTTACAACACATACACCAGTACCAGCAGGAAATGATATATTCCCATTAGATTTAGTAGAAAAATATTTCAAAGACTTCTGGCCAAGACTTGGTCTTTCTAGAGAAGAATTCTTAAGACTTGGAATGAAACCTTGCAAAGAACTAGAACCAGGCTTTAATATGGGAATTCTAGCACTTAAAATTGCAGGAAAGAAAAATGGTGTAAGTAAACTTCATGGAGCAGTATCAAGAGAGTTATTTGGAGATGTATGGCCTAATATTGCTGCAAATGAATCTCCAATAGGATATGTAACAAACGGAATACATACTTGCTCATGGCTAGCACCAAGATTAAAAGAATTATATAATAAATATATGATGCCATTTTGGCAAGATAATATCCATAAAGATAATGTCTGGGAAAAAATTAGAAATATTCCAGATGAGAAATTATGGGAGATACATAATGACAGAAAAATAAAATTATTAAAACTTGTAAAAGACAATGTAACAGAAAGATTAAGAAGATCTGGATATAATTATGAAGAAATAAATGAAATAGTATCTAAATTAAATCCAAATGCCTTAACAATAGGTTTTGCAAGAAGATTTGCTACATATAAAAGAGCAACTTTAATATTTAAAGATTTAGAAAGAATAACGCAAATTATAAATAATTCAGATAGACCAGTACAATTAATATTTGCAGGAAAAGCACACCCAGCAGATAAAGAAGGACAAGACCTAATAAAATATATACATCAAGTATCTATGATGCCACAATTTAAAGGAAAGATATTCTTACTAGAAAACTATAACATAGCAATGTCAAGATATCTAGTTAGTGGTGTAGATGTATGGTTAAATAATCCAAGAAGACCAATGGAAGCATCAGGAACATCAGGACAAAAAGCATCTGTAAATGGTGTAATTAACTTTAGTGTATTAGATGGTTGGTGGGCAGAAGGATATGACCAAACTAATGGATGGACAATAGGAACAAATGCAGAATATGACTCTTATGAAGCACAAGATATGGCAGATAGTCAAAGTATATATAAAACATTAGAAGAAAAAATAATTCCTACATATTATGATAAAGATAAAAATGGAATGTCAAAAAAATGGTTACAATTAATGAAAAATTCAATAGTAACAACAGGAGGAAAATATAGTACAGCAAGAATGCTTGTTGACTATACAGAAAAATACTATCTACCACTATGTAACTTAACAAAAAAATATTATCAAAATATAGATAATGTAGCAGAATTTAATAACTGGAAAAATGACTTATACACAAACTGGAAAGATGTTAAAATTACACAAGTAAATGATTTAGATGATATAACAATAGATGCTGGAAATAATATAGAAGTAGCATGTGAAGTAGAACTTCCAAACATTAGTATAGATAATGTAACTGTTGAAGTATATTATGGGAAAATCTTAGAAAATGGAATAGTAGAAGATGTTCATATAGTTCCAATGGAATTAACAGAATCAAGTGAAGAAGAAAGAAAATATTACTTTACTTCAAAAATTGAATTAAAAACAGGTGGAAATTATGGCTATACATTTAGAGTTATGCCAAAACATGAAATGTTATTAGAACCAGCAAACTTAGACTTAATAAAATGGGTAACAAAATAGAAATAAAAATCAAGGGAGAAATCTCTTGATTTTTTGTGTGGATTTGATAAAATAAGAAAAAAATAAGGAGGACTATATATGTTATTTGAAAATATCAGTAAAATAGCAGTTATAGGAGGCTCAGGAACAGGAAAAAGCACACTAGCAAAAAACTTAGGAAAAAATTTAAATCTTCCAGTTTATCATATTGATGCAATGCATCACTTAAGTAACTGGGTGCAAAGAGATAAAAACGAAAGAGACAAAATGATATTAGAAAAAGCAAATGAGCCCAAATGGGTAATTGATGGGACATATAAAGGGACTTTAGAAGAAAGAGTAAAAAAAGCAGATATGATAATCTTTCTTGATTATTCAACTATTGCAAGATTAAAAGGAATTTTAGGAAGATATTTAAAAGATAGAGGAAAAGAAAGACCAGAAATTCCAGGATGTAAGGAGCGCATGAATTTAGACTTTATAAAAATGACAATTAATTGGAAGAAAACTAAAGGTAATACTATTTATGAAATTTTAAACAGGCATAAAGATAAAGAAATTTTAATATTTAAAAATAGAAGGTCTTTAAATAAATGGTATGAAAAAAAATTTAATAAAAAAATATTAATTAATAATTAAAAGGAGAAAAGATATATGTTACACAAAATGAAATTAAATCAAGAACCATTTGAAAAAATAAAAAATGGAACAAAAACAATTGAATTTAGACTATATGATGAAAAAAGACAAAAAGTAAAAATAGGAGATAAAATAGAATTTTCAAAATTACCAGACTTAAAAGAAAAATTATTAGTTGATGTTATAGATTTATATAAAGAAGAAACATTTCAAAAGTTATTTGAAAAAATATATACAAATAAAGAGAAAATAGATAGTAAAATTAAATCAATTTATGAAATATATTCACCAGAAAAAGAGGCAAAATATGGAGTTTTAGGAATAAAAATAAAGATTGATATAGATGACTTAAAAACTAATATTCAAATGTTTAAGCCATATAATGAGCAAGAAGAAGTAGAAAGAAAAATGATGTTAGAATATATAAATAAATTTAATGATGTATTAACAAGACAAAATCAATTCGGGCATTTTACAAGTTCAGCATTTGTGCTTAATAAAGAAAGAACAAAGATTTTAATGATATATCATAAAATATATAATTCATGGGCATGGACAGGAGGACATAGTGATGGAGATAGTGACCTTTTGTATGTAGCTATGAAAGAGGCGAAAGAAGAGACAGGAATAAAAAATATTACACCTATTTTAGATGAAATTTATTCATTAGAAATAATAAATGTAAACGGACATGAAAAGAGAGGTAAATATGTAGGTTCACATATCCATTTAAATGTTACATATTTATTAGAAGCTGACAAAAACGAAAAATTACATATAAAAGAAGATGAAAATAGTGGTGTTAAATGGGTTCCAATACAAGATGTTTTAAATATAACATCTGAAGTTTGGGTAAGAGACAGAGTATATAGCAAAATAATAAACAAAATGAAAAAAGATAGAATTATTAAACTTGATAATTAATAAAATAGAAAAGAGGAGGAAGCTATGGAAAAGAAACTAAAAATAATAACAAAAAATTGTCCACAAAATCATAAATGTCCTGCAGTTAAAGTATGTCCAGTAGGAGCATTATCACAAAATGAATTTGAAGCACCAAAAATTGATTACAGTAAATGCATAAAATGTGGCAAGTGTTCAAATTTCTGTCCTAAAAAAGCATTAGTATTAGATTTTGAATAAAATAAAAGGAAATTACCTCTTTTGAAGTAATTTCTTTTTTTTATAAAATACTACTTAAAACTAGAATACCTATATTATCGTTATATATTTCATCAAATTGAGAAATAGGAAGCGGATTTTCATCAATACCTACTTCAATAGTATAACCTGGTTTATTATAATTTTGAATAAACCAATCTTTTAACCCAGCATAGCTAGAATTTATTGGTGTGTCTTCTAAAGAATATCCACTTGCTTCTGATAATCTTCTTCCAATTTCTAAGCTTCTAGGTGGGTTGTAGTCTTGGAATTTCCAATAAATTACCTTACCTTGAGAATGATAAGTAAGTATTAAATAAAAGTTATGAGATAAAGTAAAATTATATATTGCTAAACTTTCAGGCTCTGTTAAAGGGCCAAACCCAACAAAGTCACGAGGTGCAGGTTTATTAAATCCTTGTGCATATTTTATTTCTTTAGCTTTCTCCCAAAGTGCAGGAAACTGTAGATTCAAATCCACTCCATTTATATTTGCTTTCCAACCATCAGGAAATAGAATAGAAGGAAAGTCATTTGCAATTTTCCTTGCATTTATATATTCCAAAGAATTAGAAGATAGGTTACCAGTAACAAGATCTACACCATCGGGATTACACATTGGCATTATATAAATAGAGGTGTTATTAAAAATATTTTTAGCAGAATATCCATAAATATTTTGGTTATTTGTATAAGCTATGCAAAAATCCTCTATAAATTTCATTAAAACTGGAGTTGTAATCCATTCATTTGCATGAATAGAAGCAGAATAAAAAACATGTTTTTTTCCTTTTCCAAGTTTTAAAACATAAATAGGTTTGCCAAGAACACTTTTTCCAATAATTTGCATATTCAAAAAAGGATAAGCTTTTAATAATTCATAAATTTCAATACTTAATAAAGTAGAATTGTATGGAACATTTGTAGAAACAATACTCATATTTTATCACCTAAAATATAATATGAAAGAAAATTAAAAAGGTGAGAAAAACATAGAAAAAAATTGCATTGTATAGTATAATTAAAGAGGTAAAATGTAAAGGGGTTGTTTTTATGAAGAAAAAAATTTTAATTACTCTTGTAATAATTGTAGTTGCAATTATTACAATAATAGGATGTTTTTTAGTGTTTGATTTTATACAAGAAGGAAAATTAAAACAAGAATTATATAGTATTAATGAAATATCAAATACAGAGCCATTAGATATCAATGCAATTGATGAAAAACTAAATAATATAGTAACAAAAGGAGACTATGCAATTGTAGAAGAAGCATGTAAAACATATTTAAGAGATTGCTTTGATAACATTTTACAAATTACAGATACATTAAATGACGAGCAATTAGTAAATTTATTAACACCTGAAAATTATGTAGAAGATGGTAAAGAATTTACCAAATCTAAAGAATATATAAAAGGAACAAGGACTTCATTAGAAATTTGTAAACAAAAATATACTGAATTTTTAACTGAAGAAAAAGCAATGTCATATATAAATGATAAAGGTTTAGACGAATATTATATAGATTTATATAAGCAAGAATTTGTTGGAGACATGAGCGAAGCAAGTAATGGAGAAGTAGAAAGTTCAATAGATGAAATAGTAAAAGTTTTGGATATTTCAGAAAATGTTTTGAACTTGCTTTCTGAAAATCCAAACTCTTGGGAAATGCAAGGCGAAGACATTGTGTTTAATAACGCAAAATTATTAAATGAGTATAACGAATTGATAGACCAATTGTAAAATCAAATATAAAGCAATAGGAGAAAAAATGAATAACTATTATGATAATGTAAATAAGAAAATTAAACAATATTTTAAAATTTTAGAACCAGATTTTCCAGAATGGTTAAATGAATATATAAATACTAAAGAGTTGTTACATCAGCAGTATATCAGTGTTACTTGTGGGACTATATATTCTAAATTATTTGAAAGTGACTTTTTCTTTTCAAGTTTAGACCATTCAGTTGCAGTAGCATTAATAATTTGGCATTTTACTCACGACAAAAAACAAACTTTATCAGGATTATTTCATGATATATCAACACCAGTATTTAAACATTGTGTAGATTTCTTAAATGGTGATTATATGACTCAAGAGTCAACAGAAGATTTAACAAGTAAAATGATAAATAATTCGTCTGAAATTACTAAGTTATTAAAAAGGGATAATATAAAAATAGAAGAAGTAGATAATTATCATATTTATCCAATTGCAGACAACGATACTCCAAAACTTTCTTCTGATAGATTAGAATATTCTTTATCTAATGCTTTATTTACATATAATTTGTTAAATAAAGAAGAAATAAAAGAAATATATAATGATATAGAAATTGGGACAAATGAGAAACATGAAAAAGAATTAAGTTTTAAAACCAAGAAAATTGCAAGAAATTTTGTAAAAATAACAAGTAAACTGTCTGTAATTTACAGAGAAGATAGAACAAGATATTCAATGCAGTTTTTAGCAGATATATTAAAAAGATTAAATAATGAAAAAACAGTCTCAATTGATGATTTATATAAGTTAAAAGAAAGTGAAATAATTGATATTATAGAAAAATCAAAATACAAAGAAGTTTTTGATATTTGGAAAAATGCTAAAAAAGTAAAAATATCAAAAGAAGAGCCAAACAAAGTATATTTTGTACATCATGGAGCGAAAATAAGATATATAGACCCATTATTTAATGGAGTAAGAATGTCAAAAGCATGCAAGATTGCAAAAAATATGATTGATAAAAATTTAAATTATGACATGAATAGTTATATTTATTTAGATTTTGAATTAAAATAAATAAGTAAACTAATAGTCGAGTAAAATAAACCGATTATTGGTTTACTTTATTATAAAAAAATACTAATCTTTAATTATACTAAAAATAGGAGGAAAGTATAATGAAAAGTATTGGAAAAATGATTAGTTCATTAAGAAAAGAAAAAGGAATGACACAAAGTGAATTAGCAGAAAAAATGAATGTTACAGACAAGGCTGTTTCAAAATGGGAAAGAGATTTATCTTGCCCTGATATTAATACAATTTCAAAATTAGCAGATGTATTAGAAGTATCAGTAGATGAATTATTACAAGCTAAGAAAAAAGAATATTCAGATACTAAGTTAAAAGATTTAATTAATTTAATATTTAAAGCAATAGCAGTAGCAATGGGAGTTGCAGTCATAGTATTAAATATTTTAAATAAGATTGATATAAAATCATCTGTTATAATGTTAAGTATAGGAATATTATGTATTGGTATTTATTTATTAGATGAAAAATAAAAGATAGGAGAAGATTATGACAAAAGTATTATTTGTATGCTTAGGAAATATTTGTAGGTCACCAATGGCTGAATTTATATTTAAAGATATAGTAAAAAAGAAAGGTTTAGAAAAAGATTTTTATATAGACTCTGCAGCAACTAGTGGATATAATGAAAGATATAAAGAATGTATGTATCAAGAGGCAAAAGATATTCTAAAAGAATATGGAGTTCCATTTACAGAGCATTATTCAAGACAAATAAGAAAAGAAGATTACGATAAATTTGACTATATTTTGGGAATGGAAGAAGAAAATATAAAAAATATATTAAAAATAGTTGGAAAAGACACTAAAAACAAAATATTTAAACTTCTTGATTTTACAGAAAAACCAAGAGATATAATAGATCCATGGTATTATGGGAATTTTGATGCAACATATTATGATATAACATATGGATGTGAGATGTTTTTAGAAAATATACTAAATAAAGAAAATTCATAGAAAATATTAACAAAATTCAAATTTTTTGATATAATTTAATAGTAAAATAAAAAGAAAGTAGGTATGTAAGTGAGAAAAAACGCTGAAAGCCTTGCGGCTGTAACACACACACACACACACACACACACAAGTGAATTTTAATGATATAATTGCAAAAGTTTGCAATTTATTTAACATACCTAAAAATATAAGAAGAAATCTAAAAAACTGTAATTTTTACAGTTAATTTTAGGTTTCTTTTTTGCTTTCTATAATTATAAAGAATACATAGAAAAAGGAGGGAGAAAAGTTTAAAAAGTTTAACTAACAAGCAAATAAAAATAAAATTAGAGGGGAGAAATTAATATGTCAATGAAAATTGAAGAAAACTTAACAAAAGATGAAAAAATACTAATAACAGCTGAAAAAGATAAGATAGTATTAATAGTGGGAGCAGTAATAACAGTTATATGTTTTATACTACACTGGGTTTTAGGATTAATATGGTTACTTGTTTTCTATAGAACTTGGATTATTAGTTATTGCACAACACATTTATGCTTAACAAACAAAAGAGTATATGGTGTAACAGGATTAATTAAAAGAACAGAATTAGATATGCCATTAGATAAAGTAAATACAATTACAATATCAAAAGGGTTATTTGGAAGTATATTAGGATATGGAAATGTATCAATTAAATCTTTTGGAGATGGTTGGACATTTATGAGAATAAAAAATGCACAAGAAATCAAAAAATTATTCTATGAACTTCAAGAAAAATAAAAGGGAAGATAAAAGACAATGTATATGTTACATTGCCTTTTTTGTATTATTAAATAAATAGAAATTTTATTTTAAGATGTTTTAATTCCTGTATCAATTACTTCTCTGATAAAATAATCTCCTTTATAATTTTAATATCTTCTATTTTATTAATTCCAAAACATTTTTTTCCTAAATCTTTAATTGAAGCTCCTAAATGATACATTTCTTCATCATCTATTGCTATAAACCTATCATGAAATTTATTTGTTTTAGAAACTTTTAATATAGGATATTCTTTATTAAATTTTTGAATATCTATATTTTGAATATTACTCTTGTCAGATGTTAAAATAACTACTTCCACATTCTTCTTCTTTTTAGTCAGCATCTTTAATATATTATCATCAACATAGTTATCTATTATCAAAATCTTTTTATTTGCCTTTTTTATAATATCTACAATAAGACTATAAGCATCGAATATTTGTCCTTGAAAAAATATTCTTTGATTTATACTTTCTTCATGTTGCAATTGATTAAATATTATATCAAATTTTTTGTCATGTTCTAGTAGCTTATATTCTATATTTGTTAATCTTTCAAAGACTTGTCCATTTAGCATTAAAAATTTTCTCATTTCAACAAAAGCATTCATAATATTTATA